>JAYVUJ010000486.1:0-19705 GCA_043788035.1 Ferruginibacter sp.
ATTCCATCAGGCTCATCACCCGTTTTTTCTCGCATTCTTATCTTGTAAAAAACGATGCGCCGCTTTCGGTAGCAAAAGGTTTTATACAATCCGACTGGCAAAAAATAATAGCCGCTGCTGAAATAAAAAATTATTCAATCACCTGGAAATGGGCTTTCCGCCATTTAATTGTACATACCAATGAGTGAGCAACTACAATACGATGTAACCCTTATTGGTGGCGGGCTAGCAGGGCTTTCATTGGCTATACAGCTAGCTAAAAAAGGGTATACGGTTGCCCTGTTTGAAAAAGAACAGTACCCTTTCCATAAAGTATGCGGCGAGTATATCAGCCTTGAGAGCTGGGGCTTTATCGAAGGGTTGGGGCTGCCGTTATCAGCAATGGGATTGCCCATTATTAAAAAGCTTATACTAACATCACCCAACGGCAACGAATTTTTACATAACCTGCCTTTAGGCGGGTTTGGCATAAGCCGTTATTTAATAGATAATGAATTAAAAAAGATAGCAGCATCTGTAGGCGTTTCCATTTATGAAAATTGTAAAGTAGAGGATATAATTTATGCCTCCAACGAGTTTAAGCTCCATACCCCAAAAGGAGATTTTACCAGTAAAGTGTGCGCCGGAAGTTTTGGAAAGCGTAGTAACCTGGATATAAAATGGAAACGTAACTTTTTGAGTAACCCGTATAATAAGCTCAACAACTACGTAGGCGTAAAATACCATATTAAAACTAATTTCGCGGCCGATACAATTGCCCTTCATAATTTTAGTAATGGTTATTGTGGCCTATCTAAAATAGAAAATGATACGTATTGCCTTTGTTACCTTACCACCGCAGCTAACCTTAAAAAAAATAATAATTCTATTGCTGAGATGGAAAAAAATGTGTTGTTTAAAAATAAGTTCCTAAAAAATATTTTTGAAACTTCTACCATGGTATTTAAGGCGCCGCTAACTATATCACAAATATCTTTTACCGAAAAAACACAGGTGCAAAACCATGTATTGCTATGCGGTGATGCAGCCGGAATGATAACGCCGCTTTGTGGTAATGGTATGAGCATTGCTTTGCATAGCAGTAAATTAGCAGCAATTACCATCAACGATTTTCTTCAAAATAAAATTACCAGGGAAGGGATGGAGGCAAGGTATATTAACGATTGGAAACTGGTTTTTGAAAAAAGGTTGCGGGCGGGCAGAATAATGCAGCGATTATTTGGCAGGATATGGGTAACAAATATTTTTATCAGCATCATGAAAAAATTACCTTTTTTCGCTACGCCAATAATCAGGCAAACTTATGGGCAGCCATTTTAAGATCACCATTTTGTAAGTGCTATAAATTTTTTATGCCATTTCTGCATCTACTGCTTTCATTGCCGTAGTAAGCCTTCTGGAATTAATTAAAAAGCTTTTACCCGTTGTAAATGCCCAGGGTTTTATGCCCAATTTTTTATTGTAGTTGCTTATTTGATATAGCGCTTTCCAATGTTTTAAAATTTCTTTGTATGCACCTAAGAGTGTATAACCAGTATCATAAAAATGATTAGGTTCTGCGCCGCAGCCATTATATTCTAAAATGGTGAAATTTTGCCTGGCTTTAAGGTCTTGTATATTGGTACACATAATGTCGTATCTGCCATAATAAAATTCATTGCCACAGCTGCTTATTTCATCAAACACCGACACCAAGTTGTTGTCTATCTCATTTTTAAGGTCAATAAATTGAGCGCCTCTATTATGGTTAGCAGCATAACTAAGCATATATTTTTCGCTTGCAGGTATTACTTCCGTCCATCTCTCCTTATGTTTATCAAAAAGAGCGGCAGTAAATTTATCTCCCTTGGGATGTTTTTGTATCAATGCCTCTAAAGTATCTACCCCATTGCCAGTTACCTGTAAAGGGATCTTGTGTAAAAAACCAGTAATGGCCCCTTTCCTATTTTTAGGATGGCGGATGTAAAATACGCTCACTTCCATGGGGTAAGCCACTAGTTGCTGCACAATGTATTCCCAAGGCATGTTGGCGTGGTATTGCTGAAGTTGGTAATCGTTATTTATTTTTCGCAGTAAAATCCCTTGTCCCCCAACTTCTGGTTTTACAATAAAGGGATACTTAATTTGATGAAACGAAAGTTTTTGCTGGATGTCCTTTAAATTTTCTTTTTGCAAAACTGTAAAAGTAGGCGGGTACAGTTCTTTCGGCAGCAGGGCATACATTTCTTTTTTAGGCTCGCCTTCCATACCGCCAAAAGTTAACTTGGGATTGCTTGGCGTAAAAAACCATACCGACCTGGATTTAATCATATACCATACCCAAAATATAGCCATTGGCGTATATAATAATTTGAATGGCCATGCCTCCCAATTTGTAATGCGTTCAAATATATTTTTCAATCAATAGGTTAAGGAAGTAAAATTACCATCTAAAACCCAATAAACATGCAACCTAAAAACAGCGGGTAATTAATTACATTTGCTTTACTTAAAGCAGTGATAATATGCATATACCTACTATGGCAGAAATGATGGCAAATGGTGATAGCCCTGATGTATTATTTTGGGTAGGCTGTGCGGGAAGTTACGACCAGCGGGCACAAAAAATAACTAAAGCTTTTGTTGCTATTTTAGATAAAGTAGGCACCAAGTATGCCATACTAGGAAAGGAGGAATTATGTACTGGCGACCCTGCAAGGCGAGCCGGCAACGAATTTATGTTTCAAATGATGGCGTACCAAAATATACAGGTTTTGAATGGTTATGGCATAAAAAAAATAGTAACAGCCTGCCCGCATTGCTTTAATATTTTAAAGAATGAATACCCGGAGTTAGGCGGTACTTATGATGTGATCCACCACTCCGTTTTTTTACAGCAATTAATTGATGAAGGAAAAATAAAATTACAAGAGGGTGGGAGCTTTAAGGGAAAAAAAATTACTTACCATGATAGCTGTTATTTAGGCCGTGCAAACAATATTTACGAAGCGCCACGAAAAGTACTGGAAGCGCTGGATGCGGAGCTGGTAGAGATGAAACGGTGTGGCAGTAAAGGTTTATGTTGTGGCGCAGGTGGCGCACAAATGTTTAAGGAAGAAGAAAAAGGCACCATCCGCATTAACCTGGAAAGAGCCAATGAAGCATTAGGTACGGGTGCCACTATAATTGCAGCGGCTTGCCCATTTTGCAATACCATGATGACAGATGGCGTAAAAAATAGCAACAAAGAAGATGATGTACAAGTTCTGGATATTGCCGAACTGATTGCCGCATCTTTACAATAATTTTACAGTATGAACATAGATTTTATAGAACAGGTACCAGTTGATTTTTCCGGTAGTTCAAGGGTGTGGATATACCAGAGCAGCCGGTTATTTTTTTTAAGCGAAGCTTTACAGATAGAAGAAATATTGGAGCAATTTGTAATTAACTGGAAAAGCCATGGTACGCCAGTAAAAGGGTATGCTAATTTATTTTTTGGCCAGTTTATAGTTTTAATGGCAGATGAAAGTACGGCAGGCGTAAGTGGCTGTAGCACTGATAGTTCGGTACATGTAATTAAAGAAGTTGAAAAACTGTTTAAGGTAGATATGTTTGATAGGCAAACGTTGGCATTTATTGTAAAAGACAAGGTTCAGTTATTGCCGTTATCTCAATTGAATTACGCCATAGAAAATAATTTTGTTGATGTTGGAACAATTTATTTTAATAATATAGTAGAAACAAAAAATGAGCTGCTAAAAAGCTGGCTCATTCCTGTAAAAGATAGCTGGCTGGCAAAACGCATTACGCAACCAACTGGAAAAAATGTAAAGTAGTTATCTGTCTGAAGGGTTTTTCCTTCCATTATTTAATTTTTCAATGGTAGCTTCTACACGGGCCATTTTAGTTTCTTCTTTTTTGGCGCCAGTTATCCACACAACATATTCTTTTTTATTGCTAAAAGAAAGGGTATCAAAAAACTCCCCTGCTTCAATATTTTTACTGAAAAGCTTTTTTAATTCTGGCGGTGCCGAAATATTCCTTGTATCTACATCTATAAATTGTTGCAGTTTACCATCTTCTACAAGGTGTTTTACCTGTTCAGCTTTTTTAAACCTCATAGCGCACCAAACCGGGTCTAAAGAAATCATGCGTATACCCTCTAAACCTAAATGTGCAACACACTCCCAATTACAATCCCTCGAAAGGTCGCTTACAATTTTAGAAGTTACTTTAGGGTAAGCTATCCAAAGTTTGGCATTTTCATTCATTGAGGGCAGCACATCTTTTAAAATATCGCTCAACTGGCTTTTACTGATAGCAAAAACTAATGCAAAATCTATTTTTTTTATTTTTAAAAGAGGGGTGATGTTTTTGGCAAAAGATAATTTTACGAATTGTTTTTCAATTGTAGAGGGTAAGCCTTGTATTAAAAGATTTTTTTCATCTTTTAATTGTAATTTTTCTAGTATTGATTGTGATGGGACTAAAACTTCCATAATTAAAAAAGGTTTAAATAGATGACAAAAATAATATCTAAATACACATGCTTTAACGAGTAGATTTTTTCAGAGATGGATAAGAATTACAAGTAATATTGGAAATTGTGGATGAAGTTACTATTATTTTTAATCATAAAACAAAAAAGCACGACTGATACAGTCGTGCTTTTAAAAATATATATAAAAAATTATTTATTTAATGGCTTGTAATAGCTAAGTGCTTCATCCATGTACCCTTTTATTTTTTCAATCCTATTAGCGTCTGCAGGGTGGGTACTTAAAATTTCAGGAGGGTGAGAGCTTCCGCTGGCTGCAGCCATCCTCTGCCAAAAAGTAATGGCTTCTCTTGGGTTATAACCTGCCATGGCGCAAAATATTAATCCATAATGATCAGCTTCATACTCATGGTTGCGGGAGTTTGGTAAAGTATAGCCTATCTCGCTACCTGGGCCATATATTGTATTAAAAATACTATTGATTTTGGGGTCGTTTGCAGTACCGATATTAACAAGGGCACCCAAGCCTTGCGTAAGCATTTCCTGGCTCATGCTTTCGCTGCCATGCCTGGCAACAGCATGTGTAATTTCATGCCCCAATACTACTGCTAATGCTGCCTCATTTTGCGTTACTGGTAACAGACCCGTATACACAACTACTTTACCACCAGGCATGCACCAAGCATTAACTTCTTTATTATCTACTAAATTAAACTCCCATTTATAACCGTTCAAAACTTCGGGCTTGCCTTGTTTGTTATAATAATTTGTGATAGCAGCAGCAATGCGGCTTCCAACACGCCTTACCATTTCAGCATCTTTGCTTGATGATGTACTTACTACTTTGTTTTGGGAAAGAAAAGTTGCGTACTGAGTCACAGCAAGAGATTGTACCTCACTTTCAGGCACTAAGCTTAATTGGTTTCTGCCAGTTACAGCATTACGGGTACAGGCAGCAAACGCGGGGATAGCAAAAAGGAGGAAGACTATTTTTTTCATTGTTTCATATTTAAATAACAGCTAAACAATTGGCGTACCAATTTTAAGTATAACCTTTATAGTTACATGCTGCATTAACGGCACAGGATAATTAGAATAATTATTAGATGGCGGATTGATTATTACGGCGGGCACGGCGCCTGTCGCGGTACTTAAAAATAGGGACTCGGCTTTCATTGCCATTTAAAATTTTCTTGATATTTTTTTGATGGGTAAGTAGTATCATGGCAGCAACTAAAACGGCAAAAATCCTATAAATTATTACATCATCGTTCCATATCCATAATACGCAAATAGGTAAAGACAAGCCAGCCAATATTGAACTTAAGGATACGTACCTGGTAAAAAACAATACCAACAAAAATACCCCAATGCAACTAGCAGCTATAATTGGTTGAAGGCCAAGCATCATACCAAATAATGTAGCCACTCCTTTACCACCTCTAAATTGTGCAAAAATGGGAAAAACATGCCCCAAGACTGCCGAAAGGCCTAAACCAACCATTAAATTAGTAGCGGCTGTTTCATTGTGTTGGTGAGAAGGTATAAAAATGTATAAAGAAACGGCTATCATACCTTTTAAAATATCACATATCATTACGATGGTGCCGTATTTTGAACCAAGAATGCGAAATGTGTTGGTCGCACCCATGTTCCCGCTGCCATAATCCCGGATATCCACCCCGAAAAACGTTTTACTTACAATTAAAGCCGTAGGTATAGAGCCAATAAAATAGGCAATGACTATTAATAGAAATTCCTTCATTAGTTTCTTTAGTGAATTGAGTTGGCTACAAATGTATAAAAAAAAATCTTTACTTAATTATTAATTAGCGTAAAAATGAGCCTATTGCAATATATTATTCAATGCCGTTAAAATGAGCCCTTTCCTTTGTTTTGGAAAGGGTTAGGTGCGGTAAAGACAAATGTATACATCCTTAAACTTAACGGTATTGATTTATTATTTACTAATTATTTGAATTGCAATCCATTGCCCTTTTTGTATTGTGGAGCTGTAGTTAAAGCCATTTAAAGCCATATTTTCTAATAATTCCTTCTCATTCTCTTTTAAAAAACCACTTAACAAAATTTTTGTATCAGGATTTGCCACTAATTTAATGGCGGCTAGGTTGGCGGTAATGACATTTAAATTAATGTTGGCAAGTATAACATCATATTTTTCATTTTGAGGGATTGCCTCATGCTGCTCAATAATAATTTTAGTACAATTATTTAGCTGGATATTTTCGTTAGTATTTGTAATGCTCCACTCATCATTATCGATAGCAAAAACTTTTGCAGCACCTAATTTTTCTGCTAATATCGCTAATACTCCAGTACCCGTGCCAAAGTCCAGTACGTTCTTTCTCACAAAATCAATCCCTTGCATTTGCTGCACCATCATGTGCGTGGTGGCGTGATGCCCGGTACCAAAACTCATTTTAGGCGTAATTATTATTTCATGTTGTACTGTGGTAATTGGCTGATGAAAACCTGCCCGGATACCCACAAAATTGTTTACCAGCACTGGTTCAAAGCTATTTTCCCATTGTTGGTTCCAGTTTATATTTTCTACAATTGTTTTTGTATATGGCAATGATGGAAAAAGTTGCAGCACAGCAGCCCATTCATCTTCATTAAATATTTCTTCTACTATAAATGCCTTTAAATGGTTGTCACTTTCTTCAAACCCGTTAAAATTTAGCTCGCTTAGCAAGGCAACTAATTGTTCAGATTGGCCGGGCGTAGAAGTTGTAAAATCAAATGCTATGTAATTCATGTGAGCGGTTGCCCCCATCCCCTAAAGGGGGGTAATTGTACGATTTTACGTTAAAACGTACAATCGATAGAGGGAGTGAATGAATGACTTTTTTAAAGCAGCGGCCAAATAGGATTAAAGTTTACTCCTTTTTAAAGGAGTAAACTTTAATCCTATTTGGCCGCATAAAAAACTCCGGAAAAACGTTCTCCGGAGTGGTAATATTATCAACTAAAATTGAAACTAGTTTTTTGGCTGTCCTTCTGGCTTTGGCATCAGTGCTTTGCGGCTTAATTTAAATTTACCGGTACGTTGGTCAATTTCCAGCAACTTAACTTTTACGCGGTCACCTTCTTTAAATATACCCTCCATAGTTTCCAGGCGTTTCCAGCTTATTTCGCTAATGTGCAACAAGCCTTCTTTTTTTGGTAAAAATTCTACAAAAGCTCCGAATTCTTTAATGCTTTTGATAGTCCCTTCGTAGGTGTCGCCTACAACCGGTACTGCAACTAATCCTTTGATCCAGTTTACTGCCTTATCTAAACTTTCTTTAGATGCAGAGAATACACTTACTTCACCTACATTGTTAACTTCTTCAATGTTAATGGTAGCACCGGTTTCACGCTGCATTTCTTGTATAACTTTACCGCCGGGCCCTATTACCGCGCCGATATACTCTTTATCAATAATTAATTTAACCATCCGTGGAGCATGTGGCTTCACATCTTCCCTGTGTGCTGGCATACAATTGTACATAGCATCCAAAATATGCAAGCGGCCATTGCGTGCCTGCGATAAAGCCTGGCGCATAATATCCATGCTTAAGCCATCTACTTTTATATCCATCTGCACACCGCAAATACCATCACGGGTACCGGTAACTTTAAAATCCATATCGCCTAAATGATCTTCATCACCTAATATATCTGTTAAAACTGCAAACTGGTCATCTTTTTTAATTAATCCCATTGCAACGCCACTAACATGTTTTTTAACAGGCACGCCTGCATCCATTAAAGCCAGTGAACCTGCGCAAACAGTAGCCATTGAAGACGAACCATTTGACTCAAGGATATCGCTTACAACCCTTACTGTATAAGGGTATTCTTTACCTGGCATCATTTTTTTCAAGGAACGCATTGCAAGGTTGCCATGGCCAACTTCCCTGCGGCCAACGCCTCTCATCATCTTTACTTCGCCTGTTGAGAATGGTGGAAAATTATAGTGTAAAATGAATTTTGTATAATCAGATTTAAAGGCGCTTTCTACCAGTAATTCATCTAAAGGAGTACCGAAAGTAACCGTAGTGAGCGATTGTGTTTCACCTCTTGTAAATAGGGATGAACCATGTGGTGTTGGCAAAATACTGGTTTCCATATCCAGGTTACGAACTTCTTCAGTGCCCCTGCCGTCTAAACGAACTCTATCATTTAAAATCATGTCTCTTACAACATAATACTGTAGTTCGCCATAATAATGTCCGATCAATCCTTTATCTTCTGATGATAATTCTTCGCCTAAAAATTCCTTTAGTTCAGTCTTTAATGCAGCAAAAGCATCGCTACGTGCATGTTTTGCAGATGCTGACTTAGCAATTGCGTACACTTTATCTTTAGCAAATGCCGTTATTTTTTCGTTTAATTCTTCGTTGCGGTAAGGCTTGGCGTATTCTCTTTTAACTGAACTTCCAACTTGGTCGCGTAAATCTTTTTGAGCTTTAATCTGCACTTTTATGGCTTCATGGCCAAGTTCTATCGCCTTAATTAAATCTTCTTCCTGACATTCGTTCGCTTCGCCTTCTACCATCATTATATTATTCTCGGTAGCGGCTATAATAAATTCCAAATCACATTCGGCTAATTCGGTACGGCTTGGGTTAACTATAAACACACCGTTCTTTCTGCCGATACGGACTTCAGATATAACTTCCTGGATTGGAATATCGGATACCGCAAGCGCAGCCGATGCAGCCAAACAAGCAAGTGCATCTGGTAAAACATTGGCATCGCTTGATACAAGGCTAATCAACACCTGTACATCGCATAAATAATCTTCTGGAAATAAAGGGCGTAATGCCCTATCTATAAGGCGGCTTGTTAAAATTTCGTAATCGTTTAATCGTGCTTCTCTTTTAAAGAAAGAGCCTGGTACACGGCCAGCAGATGAAAACTTTTCCTGGTAATCAACTGATAAAGGAAAAAAACTTTGTCCTTCACGGGGATCTTTGTTAGCCACTACAGTAGCCAATAAAATACAATCTCCCTGGCGCACAGTAACGGCACCATCAGCCTGGCGGGCCATTTTGCCTGTTTCTATGGTAACCATACGGCCTTGACCTATATCAAAAGTTACTGATTTAGTTGCTAAACTCATTTGTAAGTTGTTAAAATATTAGTAAATGGATATGCAATCATGCATAAAAATCAGGTTATAAATAACAAGAATTCCCAACTGTAAAAATAGAGTTGGGAATTTAATTATTTAAACATGGGTGTGTTATTTACGCAAACCTAACTTTTCTATCAAACCTCTGTAACCAGCCAAGTCATGCTTGCTAAGGTAAGTTAATAAACGCTTACGCTTACCTACCATCATCATCAAGCCACGTTGAGAAGAAAAATCTTTTCTGTTTATCTTAAGATGGTCAGAAATATGGTTAATACGCTCAGTCAATAAGGCAACCTGACCTTCAATTGAACCTGTATTGGCAGTGCTACCACCAAAATCTGTAAAAATCTTTGCTTTTTTCTCGATTGTTAAATACGGCATTTTTTTTTGTTTAATAACGTCTTTGTTAATTAATCTCTTTTTTTATTCGGATGCAAAAGTATGAAAAATATTTGTAAATAGATATTTTATCCGTATTTGAATTTAATTTATATGGCAAAAGTTATTAAGCCACTATTGATAACTTCTATTGAATTAAAAATGTACCATTAAATATGGGTTACCAAGTACTTGGGATAGCACGTATTTAAGAGATAAAGAATTTATTGTAATAGCCTAATGAACAATAAAACGCAGCTTGTTCCTAAACAATAAGTAAGCTGTTTGTTGTCGTTGTAGCTTGATTTTTTAAATGAGCATTCTTTTTCAAATAACTTAGTCCATATAATTAAGGAACCTACTGTACAAAATTACAAACACCAGCCCAACTAATGCTGCCACCAACGATAACCCCATGGCACCGATGTTTTCGCCAAATAATAAAAAATGGGTAATGAGGTTAAAAAAAGTACCCAACGTAAACGAATAAAAACCAGATTTTTTTAGTAGCCACATCATCACAACACCCACCAGGCAAAGCAATGCGGATACAATGCCACCAATAGAGAACTTTTGAAAATTATCAGGGGTAAGGTTGCTTATAGACATTGGCTGGCTTATAGCCGCCTTGCCACCAAAAATATTTTTTAGCTGTGTTTTTGAACTGCCCGATTGTATTTGCACTACTTCATCATCGGCTTTAAAAATACCTACCGAGTTTTGTACTATGCTGGCAATGCTACCAATAAAGCCAAGTATACATAAAATAGATAAAAACAAAGGCCTGTAAGTATGCGTTTGTTCAGCGGTCTGAAATTCTTGAGGCATGGTCTGTCGTTTAATTGTTAAGGTTAGTAATTTTTTTTGATATTTTGATTAATGTGTACAATAATTTCTTTAAAATTATTTAATAATCTGCCATAATTTGCTAGAATAATTATGCAGAAAGATTTTGTTATAATAGGGTGTGGAAGAATTGCCTGGCGCCATGCAGAACAGATAGCCAAGGTGGCAAACGTAAAAGCAGTATGCGATATTGTACCGGCAAAGGCAAATGAATTGGCTAAAGCCTATAATGCCACTGCTTATTATACTATTGAAAGCCTTTTGGAAGTAGAAACCGGTATTTCAGTAGCAAGTATCTGTTCACCAAACGGGCTACATGCAGCGCATAGTATACAAGCTTTGCAGGCAGGTATAAATGTACTGTGCGAAAAGCCTTTATGCATCAATAGCAAGGATGGCGGTAGGATGATTGCAGCAGCTAGCAAAGCAGGTAAAAAACTTTTTGTTGTTAAACAAAACCGTTATAACCCACCGGTGATTTTTTTAAAACAATTACTTACACAAAATAAATTAGGCAAGGTATTCAGCTTTCAAGTGAATTGCTTTTGGAACCGACCGCCAGAATATTATACAAGCTGGAAAGGTACTAAACGATTGGACGGTGGCACCTTATTTACACAATTCAGCCATTTTATCGATTTGCTTTATTGGCTGTTGGGAGATGTGAAAGAAGTGAAAAAAATTATCAGGAATTTTGCCCATCCCTCAATTGAATTTGAAGATAGTGGCGTTGTATTGTTTGATATGGTAAATGGGGCAATTGGCTCGCTAAACTATACCGTAAACAGCTTTGCTAAAAATATGGAAGGCTCCCTTACAATTTTTGCTGAAAAAGGTACTATTAAAATTGGCGGGCAATACCTTAATGAACTGGAGTACTTTAACGTGACGGGCATGCAGCAACCAACTTTATCAAAAGGCAATATTGCCAATGGGTACGGCTTTTACCAGGGCAGCATGAGCAACCACGATAAAGTGTATGAAAATTTATTACTGGCGCTTGATAACGATAACCATATTTTTGCCAATGCCGAAGAAGGCTTAAAAACGGTAGCCATAATTGAGCAGATATATGCTGTGGATACTTAAAAATGCAGGGCTGTTTGTTTTATAAATTAAGGTTTAATGCCGTTAAGTTAAGGCCTTTCGGCTTCTTTGGAGAAGGTTAGGGTGAGGTAAAGACAAACATTTTAATACTTAATTTAACGGCATTGAAGTAAGATTTTTTAAAATAAAATTATAAGGGCCATATTGCCAGCCTACTGCTTAATAGTTAAATGAATAAAATTATTTCAAATAATACAGGGTTAGCACCTTCTCCAGAACAGCAAAGCCTTCAATTAGCCAACCCTGTAAAGGATGGGGAAAAACATATTTTATTTACCGTAACAACCGACCTTACGTACGACCAGCGAATGATACGCATTTGTACCTCGCTTGCAGCAGCAGGTTACTCAATAACGTTAGTGGGCAGAAAATTAAAAAGTTCTATCCCATTAAAAGAGCAGCCCTTTAAGCAAAAGCGTATCCGGGTTATGTTTGAAACGGGCAAGCTTTTTTATGTAGAGTTTAATATCCGCCTTTTCTTTTTTTTATTATTTAATAAGATGGATTGCATTGGTGCCATTGACCTTGACACTATTTTGCCCTGCTACTTTATTGCGAAAATAAAAATGATAAAAAAAGTGTACGATGCCCATGAGTTGTTTTGTGAAATGAAAGAAATTGTTACCCGCCCATTAATTTATAAAATGTGGAAAAAGATAGAAAAATTTGCGGTACCTAAATTTTCTACTGGTTACACGGTTAACCAGCCAATAGCAGACCAATTTAAAAAGATGTACGGGGTACAGTATGAAGTGGTAAGAAATATTGCCCTGTTGCAGCCATTGATCAACATCCCCAACAAAGAAAAGTTTATTTTGTACCAGGGTGCGGTTAATGAAGGGCGCAGTTTTGAAACCCTTATTCCTGCAATGAAAGAAGTGGATTGTATGTTGCTTATTTGCGGAGATGGAAATTTTTTGCAGCAAGCACAACAATTAGTCAAACAAAACAACCTTGAAAATAAAGTTATATTTAAAGGCAAAGTTGCACCTGACGAGCTAAGGGCTATCACTCAGCAAGCCTACATCGGCATTACTTTATTTGAAGATAATGGGCTTAGCAATTACTATTCGCTGGCAAACCGTTTTTTTGATTACCTGCATGCAGGCATACCGCAATTATGTGTAAATTATCCTGTTTATAAACAAATCAACCAGCTACTGCCCATTGCACTGCTTGTAAATGACTTAAGCCCAAAAAATGTGGCTGCCCAACTGAACAATTTATTGCATAATGAAGTTTTATATGCAAGGCTTCGGCAAAATTGCCTGGAGGCAAGAGTTATCTTCAACTGGCAGGCGGAAGAAAAAATACTCGTCCAATTTTATAAAAAGTTGCTTGCAAACTAATGATGGCAGAAAGGCATTTACATATTATTACTCATGATGTTCCATGGCCTGCTGACTTTGGCGGCGTAATAGATATTTTTTATAAAATAAAAACTTTGCACCAAAATGGTGTTAAGATTTACCTGCATTGTTTTGTAAATAAGCGCTTGCCACAAATAGAATTAGAAAAATATTGCGAGGCAGTTTATTATTACGAACGGCAAACGAAGGTGAGCCAATTTTCGTTTCGCTTACCCTTTATAATTAGTAGTAGAAAAAGCGACAGGCTGCTTCGTAATTTGCAGAAAGATAATTACCCCATCTTAGTTGAAGGTATCCATTGTTCCTATCATTTTTATACGGGTCATTTGGCTGATAGGTTAACAGCATTACGGCTATTTAACGTTGAGTCTGAGTACTACCATCACCTTGCCCTGCATGAAAAAAATCTTTTTAAAAAATTGTATTACCTGCACGAAAGCTGGCTGTTAAAAAAATACGAGAGTAAGATTGCAAAAAAACTTCCGATCATTGCTTTAAGCGAAGAGGATGTGCTGATGTACCGCCAACTTTTTAATGCCAAGGATATAAAACAACTGCCAGTATTTTTGCCTTACCTAACACCAATAGGCAAGCAAGGTAACGGCTGCTATTGCCTTTACCATGCGAACCTGTCTATTAACGAAAATGAAGAAGCGGCAATATGGTTGCTGCATCATGTTTTTAACGACCTGAAATTGCCATTTGTAATTGCCGGTAAAAACCCATCGCAGAAATTAGAATTTTTGGTGCAGAGTAATCCACACGCCTGCGTAGTGGCTAACCCATCCGATAAAGAGCTGCACGATATGATAGCGAAAGCGCAGATAAATATTTTGCCATCTTTTAATAATACGGGCGTAAAATTAAAGCTGCTGAATGCGTTGTATAATGGCAGACATTGCCTTGTAAATAAAGCAGGCGTAGCTGGCTCTGGTTTAGACAAAGCCTGTACCATTGCCGAAGATGCCGATGATTTTAAGACTGCCATCAAATACCTCTACGAAATGCCCTATTCTATAGAAGAAAATGAAAAGCGCAAACAATTATTAGCGCTATACGATAACCAAAAAAATGCGGATAAGCTGATTGATTTTTTTTGGGGGGAAGAAGTAAAAAAGTTATGAGTTATGAGTTATGAGTGATAAGTTTAAAAGGAGAAGCTCTGCAAATATTTTTATTTTTCAATTCATTAAATTAATTACACTAATTACAGAAACGATTAGTTACAAAAAAGGGGCTATGAGTTATACAATTTTTGCCAAGCATTAAATTCTAAAGAACTTATAACTCCTATCTTATAACTATATCGTTATTGTTGCATTATCCAACACTTTCCCTCTTTCTGTTTTAATGGTCCTTGCAGGAAATTTATTGATAACACGATAATCGTGCGTAGCCATAACAATAGCAGTGCCGTAATCTTTGCTGATGTTAAAAAGCAGTTGCATTATTTCATCGCTTGTTTCCGGGTCAAGGTTGCCTGTAGGCTCATCTGCTAAAATTAATTTGGGTGAGTTTAACAACGCCCTTGCTACATCTACACGCTGTTGTTCGCCACCACTTAATTCAAACGGCATTTTAAACCCTTTTGTAACCAGCCCAACTTTATCCAGCACATCATTTATTTTTTCATCCATTAATTTTTCATCTTTCCAGCCGGTGGCTTTTAACACAAACTTTAAATTATTTATCACATTCCTGTCTGTCAGTAATTGAAAATCTTGAAATACCACACCAAGGTTACGACGTAAAAAAGGTACTTTTTTCCAGTCGAGCTCCCGTAATTTATAGCCTACTACCCAACCTTCGCCTTCAGCAAGTTCAAGGTCGCCGTACAATGTTTTTAGCAAGCTGCTTTTACCAGTGCCGGTTTTGCCCACCAGGTAAACAAATTCGCCTTTATCTACACTAATATTCACATCGCTTAAAATAAGGTTGCTGCCCTGGTAAATATTTACATCTTTTAATTCTACAATTGCCTGAGACATGGTTGTGTTTTTTGTTTTGTGTTTTTTGTTTCGTTGCGCCTCTTTTTCAATATTACTTAAACAAATAAATGATCGAGCGCAAATTTAACCAAATGCATACCTGTTATAAAAATTAATTTTTATGCTCAAATGTTAAATGTACCTATAACTAAAAAAATAGTTGTAAAACTAAATGTATAGTTATACATTTGTTTTAGCAAGCAAAAATAAATTATCATGAAAATATTAACCAAGGCAGAAGAGCATATTATGCAGGTAATCTGGAAACTGGATAAAGCTTTTTTAAAAGAGATAATTGATGAACTGCCGCTGCCAAAGCCGCACACCAACACGGTAGCCACCATCATTAAAATTTTAACTGAAAAAGAATTTGTAGGGTTAAAAGTATTTGGGCGCATGCACCAATATTATCCGCTGGTAAGTAAAGATGCTTACAGCAAAAGCAGTATGAAAAGCCTTGTGAAAAGCTATTTTGAAGGCAACTTTAGTAATGCAGTTTCTTTTATGGTAAAGGAAAACAACCTAAGCATTGATGACCTGGAGCTGCTGCTAAAACAGTTGAAGAAGAAGGGGTAATTAGCTGATGTGCTGATTTGCTAATTCGGTGATGTGATAACAGTAGCGCGCTTTAGCAATCGCTTTGTCATCACTAATCAAAAAACACTAAACCATAAACAAAAAACAAAAAACATGCTCCCATACGCTTATTACCTGCTAAAAGTAATCATCTGCTCTGGTGTTTTGTTCGGTTATTACTGGTTGCTGCTGCGCAATAAAATCTTTCATGGCTATAACCGTTTTTACCTGCTGGCAACGGTGGTGCTTTCTTTAGTATTGCCATTAATACAGATTAATATCTGGCAAAGCCAACATACAACGCCGCAAAGCTTAAAATTACTAGCGGTTGTAACCAGCAGCAATGAATACATGGATGAGATTGTATTAATTGCAAAGCGGAACCGTTTTACTGCGGAACAGTTTATATGGCTAGCTTATTTTTTAACCTGTTTAGTTTTTGCAGCCCTATTCATCCTGGTATTAATAAAAATCAGTAACCTTTTAAAGCACCACCAGCAAAGGGTTATAGGTAATGTGCACCTTGTCGGCACTACCGCAAAAGGCACTCCCTTTTCTTTTTTAAAATATATTTTCTGGAACAATAATATTGATATTGCCACTACAACCGGCAACCAGATATTTAAGCACGAACTGGTGCATGTGCAGCAAAAACATAGCTACGATAAGCTGTCCATCAACGCCCTACTTATTTTTTGCTGGTGCAACCCTTTCTTTTGGCTGATAAGAAAAGAGCTAAACATGATACACGAATTTATAGCCGATAAAATAGCGGTAGAAGATAGCGATACCGAAGTATTTGCCGCCATGATATTGCAAGCTACTTATCCGCAATTCTGCTTTCCATTAACTAATTCATTTTTTTATTCACCCATTAAACGAAGATTAGCCATGTTGACAAAAAACAAAAACCCTAAAGCCGGTTACATTGCACGTATACTGGTATTGCCGCTGGCAGTAGTACTGTTTGCCGCATTTACATTAAAAACTAAAACGTTTAAAAGCATTGCTGCGCCTCATTATGCTGGTAAAAAAATTACAGTGGTTATTGACGCAGGGCATGGCGGCAAAGACTTAGGCGCCACCAGCCCTAATGGTAAAATTACAGAAAAAGACCTCACGCTTTCAATTGCTAAAAAGATAATGGCGCTTAACGCTGATGCTGATCTAAATATTATTTTGACAAGGGATATTGATGTGTATCAAACCCCGACAGAAAAAGTAGATTTTAGCAAATCACAACACCCTGATTTGTTTATCAGTGTGCACGTTGATAATGAAAAAAATAATTTAGAAAGGTCAGGCATGAGTGTGTGGGTATCTTCAAACAAATATGCAAATGCTACTAAAAGCAAGCTTTTTGCATCTGCAATTATAGAAAAGTTTATAAACGATTATAAGTTGACAGTATTTGACGGGCCTATGCAACGGACAAAGGGAATTTTTGTTTTACAAGAAGAAGAATGCCCCGCAGTATTGATAGAGGCTGGTTTCATCAACAATAAAAAAGATGTAGCCTACTTACAAAGCGATGAAGGGAAAGAAACCATTGCAAAGAATATTTTGGCGGCGATTGAAAAGTATGCTGCCCAAAATAATAGCTTGGCAAATGTTTTTAAAAATTCTGGGGCATCCGATACAGTTCCTGTAGGTGTTAGCAGGCATAAAGAAAAAGTTATTGTAACTGGCGTTAACCTTAATGAGACAGATGAAACCACAGTAAATAATCAAAAAGAAAATAAATTTCCCGAAAAAGAACTCTATGTACTAAATGGTAAAATTATTGGCAGCGGAAAAGCCGGTTCAAATAAGCTTGATAAATTAGTAGCAGTAACACAGATAACAAGCCTGACTGTAATAAATAAAAAAGAAGCCGTTGCAAAGTATGGGCAGCAAGGTGAAAATGGTGCTGTTGAAATAATTGTATCTACAAAGGGAAAAGCACCAGTTTCGGTTGATAAAAACAATACAGCTTCGTTGGATAAAGCTGCACCGGATATTAATATTGCAGCACCAGATAATATAATTTTCACCAAAGTAGAAAACGAAGCAAGGTTTCCTGGAGGCGATAGCGCATGGAAAAAATACCTTGAAAAAAATATAGACCCAACGGTACCAGTTAGAGAAGGCCGCCCGCAAGGAGAATATAAAGTAATAGTAACTTTTATTGTAAAAAATGATGGCAGTATTACAGCTGTTACAACAGATAATTACAAAGGGTCTAAAATGGCCGAGCAATGTATCAATCTAATTAAAAAAGGGCCTAAATGGGAGCCTGCTATACAAAATAATAAGGTCGTTACTGCTTACAGAAAACAGCCAATAACATTTTTAATAGAAGAACAATAAGTTAATCAAAACCGGAAAGTAAATCCCAAAGTTTACACCTTTTCAAAAGGTGTAAACTTTGGGATTTTTAGGGTTAATAAACAATCGTTTCATCCTTCAACCTAATCACCAACTCCTTCTTATCGCTCGCTTCAACCCTGCCAATTACCTGGGCATCAATATTAAAAGTCTTCGCCGTTGCAATCATCATTTCCGCATCTTCCGCAGCACAATAAACTTCCAGCCGGCAGCCCATGTTAAACACTTCGTACATTTCTTTATTAAGGCTGTTGCTGCTTTTTTGTATGATATTGAAAATTTCTGGTGGCGTAAATAAATTATCTTTTATAATCCTGAAAGTATCCGGCAAATATTTCATGCACTTCGTTTGTCCGCCGCCGCTGCAGTGTATCAGCCCATGTATCTTATCAAATTGGTTAGCCAATAAAACCTTTAGCACCGGCGCATACGTACGGGTAGGCGAGAGGATAAGCTTGCCGATAGTTGTTGTAAAGGGCCTACCATCAATAGTAAAAGTAATGCTGTCAGCAATTTTATGTTCGCCAATATATACCACTTCTTCCGGCAGGCTGGTGTTATAGCTTTCTTTATAATTATCCGCATAAAACTTACTTAGTACATCATGCCTTGCAGAGGTTAATCCGTTGCTGCCAATGCCGCTGTTATAGTCTGTTTCGTACGTGGCTTGCCCGTAACTGGCAAAGCCCACAATAACATCGCCTGCTTTAATTTTATCGTTGCTTATTACTTTGCTTTTTGGGTAACGGCAAGCCATGGTGCCATTAACAGCAATTGTGCGCACCACATCGCCCACATCAGCTGTTTCGCCGCCAAGGTAATGTATGTTAACGCCAAAGGTTTTTAACTGGTCAAAAAACGTCTGTGAGCCATTAATAACCTGCGATATTACTTCACCGGGAATAATGGTCTTGTTCCTGTCGATGGTGGAATTAAAAACAATATTATCGTAAACGCCCACACAAAGCAAATCATCCAGGTTCATCACAATCGCATCTTGCGCAATACCCTGCCATACGCTGCTGTCGCCGGTTTCTTTCCAATACAAATAAGCCAAAATACTTTTCGTGCCCGCGCCATCGGCATGCATTACGCTTACATAATCTTCATCGCCGCCTAAATAATCTGGATAAATCTTGCAAAATGCATTCGGGAACAGACCCTGGCCAAGGTGCTTGGTAGCAGCATGCACTTCTTCTTTTTGGGCACTAACCCCTCTTTTATCATAAAGGCTCATAAAAATATTTTGAACCGCAAAACTAAATTTCAATTACCAATTAACCATTAATAATTTTCAGGTAGTTTTGCATAACCAAAAATGAAAGTTCACTATAACATACAACAGCTACCAGCCTTCCACAATGCAGTTATCACTATTGGCACATTCGACGGGCTGCACAACGGGCACCGAAAAATAATTGAGCTAATGCAAAGCGAGGCTGCTAAA
>JAYVUJ010000487.1:0-6584 GCA_043788035.1 Ferruginibacter sp.
TTGGATATCCGTAGCATTTCTGGTTTATTTTTCCGGGAACTTTTTTTTATTTTTATTTTCAAGGTCAATGGCACATGAAGATAACTTTGGATACCAATACACATTAATCTATAGTACAATGACTATTGTGAAGAATATATTATTATGTATTGGCATCATAGCAAATAATAATGCTACTTTAAAAATAAATACAAATACTATACCTGTTAACTTAACTTTTGATGATTTTACCAACTTATAACCAACACTAATTTTTAACCTTAAAATGATTTTTTTACAAGTATCGGCTTCTACTACAGGGTTTAATTATATAATGCTTTTTGGCATACTTGCAATGCTTAGCCTTACCCTTGGTATAGTATTCTTTGTAATATTTCATCAAAGAAAAGTTATCCGCTTTAACGATCAGTTAAAAAAACTTGAAGATGAAAAGCAACAGATACTGCTAAATGCATCTATAAAATTTCAGGAAGAAGAACGTAACCGTATTGCTGCAGATTTGCATGACGATGTTGGCCCTTTACTGGCTACAGCCCGGCTTTACCTTAATGAAAATTTAATAAGGCAAGAACCAGCAGCACAGCTACAATCTATATTTAGTGCCAAACAAATAATTGATGACGCCATTCAGCTCATAAGGAATATCAGCCACAGCATGATGCCGCCAACCTTAAAAAACTTTGGGCTAGAAAGTGCCATGAGCGATTTATTCCAAAAAATAAATGGCAGTGGCACATTAAATGCCAGCGTACGGTTTCATGACTATCGTACCCGCTTAAAAATTGACCAGGAACTACTGATATTTCGTATAATGCAGGAACTTATAAATAATATTATTAAACATAGCAGTGCTGGTTTTATACACCTAACGCAAAATGCCAATGCAACACATAGCTATTTCAGGCTGCACCATGACGGGCAAGGTATTGTACAAACTGAATTTGACAGGCTAAACCATGTATCTACGGGTTTAGGGTTAAAGAATATAGCCAGCCGTATAAAGGTTTTAGATGGGCGCATTTTTTTTGAGATTGACCCCAGTCATACCTATTATAAAGTAACTTTAGAAATTCCGAAAGCTTCTACTTATTGATCAATACTTATGAATTTATTGGCAGCTTTTTAATAAGCAACCTAATAGTTTTAAAATAAAGTTGCAGATTATTACGCAATTGTTTTGCTATTTTTGCTTTAACCCAAAGTTTTTATGGATCTTATAAAAGTTGCAATAGCAGATGATCATAAAATTTTCCGCAAGGGAGTAATCCTTTCCATGCGGCCTTACACAGACATTGAATTTATTATGGAAGCTGAAAACGGTGAAGATCTTTTAGCTAAGATACCTGATTTTATGCCTGATGTAATTTTATGCGATTTGAAAATGCCTATTAAAGATGGTATTGATACCACAAAACAAATTACTAAAGACTTTCCAAAAATAAGGGTCATCATTTTAACAATGTACGAAGATGAACGTTTTGTTGGCCATTTGATGGATTGCGGGGCTGCCGGTTACTTATTAAAAAGTACTGATCCGGAAGAAATTAAAAAAGCCATCAATGAAGTAATGCGTACTGGCTTTTACTTAAACCCTTTCGTTAACAAAGTATTAATCAAAAAAAATTACAGCAAACAAAAATACCTTCCATCCCTAAGTAAAGAAATTGTGATTACAGACCGTGAAAAAGAGGTGCTAACGCTTGTATGCATGGAGTTTACGGCTGCAGAAATAGCCCAAAAAATGGATATCAGCTCCAGGACGGTAGAAGCCATTAAAGACAGGCTAATGGAGCGTTTTGGGGTAAAAAACTCTGTAGGCCTTGTTTTTTATGCAATGAAAAATTCACTGATCAGCTAAAATCAGCTGGCAGATTTATAATTGTTAGATGCCTGATAACGCAAATAACTAGAACTTGATTTTATTAGTTAAATTCTTTCTAGCTACTAAAAAAGCCCAAATAGTTTCGAATCAATGCTTGTTATTATCTGCCCAAGATGTTCTTCATTTTCTGCAAACTTATTTTTATCCGCATCAATAATTAACAGTGGCCCTTCTTTATAACTATCAATAAAACTATTGTAGTAATCGTTTAATTTTTTAAGGTAATCCAGGCGGATATTTTCCTCATACTCCCGCCCTCTTTTTTGTATTTGTGCTACCAGCGTAGGTACAGATGCTCTTAAGTAAATAAGCAGGTCTGGCGGTTGTACCATTGTTTTTAATGTTTCAAAAAACTGGTAATAATTATCAAAATCCCTTTTGCCCATCAGGCCCATATCGTGCAGGTTGGGTGCAAAAATATTGGCATCTTCATAAATCGTCCTGTCTTGTATAACAGTCTGCGTACCATGCTGAATTTCCAGCAATTGTTTAAGGCGGCTATTTAAAAAAAATATCTGCAGGTTAAAGCTCCAGCGAGGCATATCATCATAAAAGTCGTTCAGGTATGGGTTGTGGTCTACATCCTCAAATTGTGGTATCCATTTATAATGCTTGCTCAACATTTCTGTTAAGGTAGTTTTACCGGCCCCGATATTTCCTGCAATTGCAATGTGTTTTGGTTTTTTTACTTTGGCCATTTTTGCCCAACCCCAAAGGGCTAATTTAAGATGATAAAATGTGTGCTTTTTTATTTAAAGTGAATGTATGTAAAGTTTATAAAACCGATACAAAAACTTTAATGGGCGGTATCAATAATTAAATCCCATTGCCTCCCTTACTTCAAGTATTGTTGCTTTGGAGCTTGCCGATGCTTTGGCTGCACCTTTTTCCATCACCTCATGCAAGTACTTTTCATCGTTTAAAATGGCATTTATTTTTTGCCTTATGGGCGATATAAAGTTTACCATATCTTCCGCCAGTTGCTTTTTCATGTCTCCATACCGGATGGTGCAGTTATTGTAATCGCTTTCAAACTTTGTAAGGACATCTTCCCCACTTACCAGCTTCATCAGCCCAAAAACATTTTCAATATAATCTGGCTTGGGCGAGTCCATTTCCGTTGGCCCCTGGTCGGTCTTTGCCTTCATTACTTTTTTCCTTATCACCTCATCTTCATCCGCCAAAAACAAAGCAGCCATCTGGTTTTCGCTTTTGCTCATTTTTCCGGCACCATCAAGGCTGGGTACTTTTACCAGTTGCTGGTTAAAATTAAAGGCATAAGGCTCCGGAAAAACCTGCCCATACCGATGGTTAAAACGGTTGGCATAAGTCCGGGCATATTCAAGGTGCTGCTCCTGGTCTTTGCCTACCGGCACATATTTAGCCTTATGCAATAAAATATCAGCAGCCATCAAAACGGGGTACGTTAGCAAGCCCGCGTTTACATTATCGGGGCTTTGGCGTACTTTATCTTTAAAAGTTACTGTTTTTTCCAGCTCGCCTGTGTAGGCAAGCATATTCAGGTATAAGTATAATTCACTCGTTTCATACACATGGCTCTGGCAATACAAAGCAACCTTATCAGGGTTCAGCCCGCAGGCTATATTTTCTGCTAAAACCCTGTGTACATTGGCTTTCAGCTCCTTCGTGTCTGGGTGAGTAGTAAGCGAGTGCAGGTCTGCCACCATAAAAAAGCAGTCAAATTCTTCCTGCATCTTTACATAATTTTTTATGGCGCCAAAGTAGTTGCCCAGGTGCAAATATCCGGTAGGTCGGATGCCGCTCATTACTATTTCTTTTTTCTTATTCATAAAGGATGGCAAAGATAATAAAACCGCATAGCCCCCAACCAATTGTTATTTTTAAAATTAGCAGCCATTCATATAAAAGCAGCAAGCCTATCAGCCTAAACCATTATTTTTGTTTTATGGAAGTAAACGATACCATGGTAGATAAAATTGCGCACTTAGCAAGGCTGCAGTTTAAGGAAGCCGAAAAAGCATCTATTAAAACAGACTTACAAAGAATGATTGCATTTGTAGATAAATTAAACGAGCTGGACACTACAGGAGTAGCGCCCCTACTACACATGAGTAGTAATATAAATGTGCTTAGGGAAGATGAAATAAAAGGAAGCACCAGCCGGGAAGAAGGATTAAAAAATGCGCCTTTACACGACAGCGAATTTTTTAAAGTGCCCAAAGTAATTCATAAGTTAGGAGTTAGGAGTTAGGAGTTTATAACCAGCAGGTATGCAATCTTCTAAAGAACCTGATTAAAGTAGCAAGTATAAAAAACTCACAACTCATAACTTAAAACTATGTACGCGTTCCCCAAGCCGAGGCGGCAAGAGGCCGGGCTATCCACTTCAATCATTTTGCGGCAGCCGACAAAAAAGGATTTTCGTTGCTATTCCTAACGCAGCAGGCGAGCAATATCCTCTGAGCAATAAAGCTTTAATAAACAATAAATAAATACATTATGCAGGGAATTATTCATCTTGAAAATATTTGTAAAAGCTATTATTTAGGCAAGCAAGAATTGCAGGTTTTAAAAGGGATCAATATCGATATTTTGAAAAATGAATACGTTGCACTGATGGGTCCCAGCGGCTCTGGTAAAAGTACGCTAATGAATATTTTAGGCTGCCTGGATACCCCAACAAAAGGAAAGTATATCTTAAACGGTCAAGATGTTAGCCGCATGATAGATAACGACCTTGCCGAAGTACGCAATAAAGAAATTGGCTTTGTATTTCAACAGTTTAATTTACTGCCAAGGCTAACAGCGGCAGAAAACGTAGCACTGCCATTAATTTACAGCGGCATTGCTAAAAAAGAAAGGATGGAAAGGGCAATGGAAGTATTACTTAAGGTAAGGCTGGAAGACAGGAGCCACCACAAACCGAATGAACTAAGCGGCGGCCAGTGCCAGCGCGTAGCCATTGCTAGGGCCTTAATAAACGACCCCGCAATTATTTTGGCAGATGAACCTACGGGCAACTTAGATAGTAAGACGAGCCACGAAATAATGGACATTTTAGGCAAAATACACAATGATGGCAATACTGTAGTACTGGTTACGCACGAAGAAGATATTGCCGGCTTTGCACACCGTGTAATTCGATTAAGGGATGGCGTTATTGAGACTGATAAACAAAACTTAAACCCTACTACTATAGCTCAACACGCTTAATTGCTTTGGGTAATTAATGCTGCCGGCAAGGCGTTAAGCCATTTTATAACCTTACTATTTTGTATTTCTTACCAACTAACCGGCTTACCGGCAAAAACAAAGCATGGCTTCAAAAATATATACCAAAACAGGCGACTTAGGCAAAACCAGTTTAATTGGTGGCACAAAAGTACCAAAGAACCACCTGCGTATTGAAACCTACGGCACGGTTGATGAATTAAATTCTTACCTGGGGCTTGTTGGCGACTTGTTCGAAGATGGGCCTTCAAAACTTATTTTAAAAGAAATACAGGACCGTTTATTTACGGTTGGTTCCTCATTAGCGTGCGACCCTGACAAAGAGCCTTTAATGAAGCTGCCAGGGCTTAAAGAGGCTGATGTAACCCTCTTAGAAAATGAGATGGACAAGATGGATGAAGTATTGCCAACCATGAAATCTTTTATACTTCCCGGCGGGCATGTGGCTGTATCTACAACACATATAGCCCGATGCATTTGCAGGCGTGCAGAAAGGCTATGCGTAAATATGCAGGAGCACGAATTATTTATAGACCCGTTAGTAATAAAATATATCAACCGGCTAAGCGATTATTTGTTTGTGCTGTCAAGGTACGAGGGCCATTTGTTACAGGTAGGCGAAGTAGCATGGAAACCAAGGGTTGGATAAGTAAGAATTAAAAATTAAGAATTAAGATTTCCTTCAATTGGAAAAGCTTTGAACTATCGAGTATTCCATCAGTTTTTAATTATCAGTTATTAATTATTAATTATCCCGCTATCAATTATCCGCCCGTCTTTCATGTGTAGTATCCGGTCGCTTAGCTGGGCTAATTCTTCGTTGTGGGTTACTATTAAAAATGTCTGTTTAAATTCATCTCTTAAGTTGATGAAAAGCTGGTGCAAGTCCTTTGCATTGGCGCTGTCTAAATTGCCGGTTGGTTCATCCGCCATTATGATGGAAGGGTCGTTTATTAATGCCCTTGCTACCGCTACCCTTTGCTGTTCGCCGCCTGAAAGTTGTTGTGGTTTGTTCTCTAACCGGGCAGCAAGCCCTAAAGTTGTTAATAATTTCACAGCTTTTTCGGTAGTTTCTTTTTTCTTTTTGCCGGCTATCCACCCCGGTATACAAACGTTTTCCAATGCTGTAAACTCCGGCAATAAATGGTGGAATTGAAACACAAAGCCAATATTTTTATTGCGGAATGCCGCTAATTTTTTACCTGTAAGTGACTCTATCCGCACGCCTTCCAGCAAAACGGTGCCTTTATCTGCCTTGTCTAATGTACCAAGAATGTGTAGCAGCGTGCTTTTTCCGGCACCAGACGAACCGACGATGCTAACAATCTCTGCTTTTTGGATACTAATATTAACACCTCTTAAAACTGGTAGCGCACCATAATCCTTAATAATATTTGTTGCTATAAGCATATGGCTAAAGTAATTAATTATTAACCATTTAAGGCTAACCGATACTATTATTTGCAGCTTTTCGTTAAAAAATAAAGAT
>JAYVUJ010000488.1:0-2177 GCA_043788035.1 Ferruginibacter sp.
GCCGAAGAAGAAACGATAAACTTCATAAAATGTATAAATTATATGCTCAAAGATAAAAGATTGCCTGTAATGAAGATAATAAAACTTGCCCCGGGTGTATAAATAGGCAATATTGTGATTAAAGTTGCATTTTGCTGCAAGCGGTATATTTTTGTAGATAATGACCCCTCAAAAATTTACGCCACAACAGTCAATACCCAAGGTAAAACACTATTGTGCTTACCAGGAGCGCTGCCATGCCGAGGTAAAAGATAAGCTGTATGGTTTAGGGCTGAATAAAAAAGAAGCGGAGGAGATCATCAGTACACTTATTGAAGAAAATTATTTAAACGAAGAACGTTTTGCCATTGCTTTTGCCGGTGGCCACTTTAGAACCAAAAAATGGGGCCGGGTAAAAATAAAATACCAGCTAAAACAAAAGCAGGTTAGTGAGTACTGTATTAAAAAAGCCCTGCAACAAATTGACGAGGACGATTACCTACAAACCCTGCAAAAACTTTTTGATGAAAAATTAAAAACTCTCAACAGTGAAAAAAACATTTTCATCAAAAAAAGAAAATTACAGGATTATTTGATGCAAAGGGGTTATGAAAGCGATTTGATAAGAGGGCTGATGAATACAATTTAAGCCGCCGTTGGCAGATTTTTTTTGGAACGCAGATTTTTATGATGCTTATGATAAATTATGATTTATCTGCGAAAATCTTAACCATCATAAAAATCTGCGTTCCATCAGAAGCACTGCAAGTGTTTGCAGAAAATATTTAATCCATCTTTTTACCTGCCCCATTTTTATCAATTACCAAAAACACTTTCGGCTCACTCATACTTTCGCCATTGCCATCGGTTTGGTTTAAGGGTTGCCCTAAATTATCCAGGGTTTGTATGGTCCAGATGAATTTTTTGCCTTTTTTTTGCAATGCATTTAAACTATCCGCTGCGGAAGTATACGGCATCATACTTAATTGTGGTTGCCATATAAATTGCGTGGTGCCCACAATGTTTTTATCCAGCAATGGTTGATTGCTTCTTAAGGCCTGCACATCTTTTTGGTTTTCTAATATTTCAAAAACCAGCAAACGATAGGTAACAGGTGTTGTTGATGCCGGCACTACGGGTGTCCACCTGAAAGTAATGGCGGATTGTGCTACCTGCCTGTTTAACTCCTGCTCATTTGCAGGCAACATTAAAGTAGGTAATTGGTAAGCCGCTAAATAAAAGGGTTTGCAAATTTGTACCGATACAGGTTTGTAATCGGGCAGGCTAAACAACTGTACACAAAGCATGTAATTATCTGCAGGTAACTTTCCTGTTTTTGATAATGCAGTTTGTTGTTTACCGGTAAAAACAATATTCTCCAACGGCAATACATCCAGTGCATTTAAAATTGTTGATGCACCGGGTAATGGTGTGTATGTTTTAGCCGTGTTTAAATTAGTGGTACCAATTACTGTACCGTTTAAAGTTTTTATTTCGGTTTTTATTTTTACATCAAACCTTACTGTTTGGCTGCTGCCCATAATAAGCGTTAACACATCCCTGCGGTTTGCCCATTCCGATAAATTGGCTGGCGGCCTGCCTGCTAAGGATAAGTTGATATTTATTTGCGATAACAACGATTGCGTTGCTATCATAAAACTAACTATTGCTATAATCTTTTTCATAGTTATTTGTTTTTCTTAGTATCAAATTTATATTGAAACCCGGTGCGGCAGGTGCTTTCTAGATAATTAGCACCATTGGGAATTATGGAGTTGCCGTATTTAAAATAGTTGGTAGATAAATACGTGTTCCAGCTAAACTGTTTGGTAATTTTCCAATCGGCACTGCAGGAAGCGATGAAATTATTATCGTTTTTAAATGAATTGAGTTGGGTTAAATTGTATTGCAACTGCCCACGCAATTGCAGCTTCTTTTTTGCAGCGGGCATACTTAATCCACTACTGATGGTTGCCAGGATGGTTTTTGCCATTGGTACATCGTTGTAAAAATACATCACACTAAAATCGGGTGTAATATCTTTACTAAAATACGAAGGCACATAGGTAAGCAAGGCCGTGTGGGTATTATTACCGGTGGTTAATCCGGTTAAAACATCACGTTCATCATACTTGCTGTAGTTGTAATTAAGGCTAAGCATATGCATCATTTTACTGTTGCTCCAGGTATAGGCGGGA
>JAYVUJ010000489.1:0-2036 GCA_043788035.1 Ferruginibacter sp.
TTTTATTTGTCCATCTGTTTATTTCTAAAACATATCTGTTCATCTTTTAAACACATCTATTTATTCTTTAAACACATCTATTTATTGCTAAAACATATCTATTTATATTTTAAATAGACCTGTTTATTTTATTTATAGATGTGTTTTTCTTTAAATACAGCTGTTTATTTGGGTTGAAGGGCTATTTTGCTCGTAAAAAGAATTATTTCAAAATGATAAAATTTAAACTTTGATTAATAGCCTACTTTCACTGGGTTGGCGATTATGCTGATAAATAAATATAAAACGTATGATACTTGTCCCACTTCTCAATTGGAAAGTTACCGAACCAGTTGTAATGTCTGCAAGGGCATTGAAAGTAGGTAACGGCTATGCAGCAAACCCGTTGTTGTTTCCCACGCCCCCGTTTGCAGGCACTTTGATTTTAACAAAAAGGACGGCATTAGATACGTTGTATTCTAATAGGAAGAATGGCGAATTGGCGAAGAATGCCTTGGACACGGCTTGCATAGAGATGGATAATATATTGAGGAAAAGTGCTGGTTATGTGAGCGAGCAAGCAAATGGCGTGAAGGATACCATCAACAGGGGTGGTTTTGATGCCTCTGCTGGAGAAATTGTTCACGATTCAACGGTGCCTGCCATAGGCACAACCGTTGCTGTGGAAGTGGTGAAGGGTGGCTATGTGAACCTATCAGCACCAGAAATTGATGGGGCAAGGGATTATGTATTTATTATTTTTAGAGGGGCAGCATTTGCCTTGACGGTTACTGCCGATGCGATTACGGTTCCCACTGGCAGCCCTTGTGCCGTAATGATTATTCAAGGAAGCGTGAAGCACAAAAAGCTGACTGGCTTTGTGAAGAACGAAGAAATAAATATTCAGGTTTGTGGCAAGAACACCCAGGGTTATGGTGCTTTGGGGCCGATTGAAAACACTTCTGTTTTATAAAATAAGTTACGTAATTAAAAAAAAAACGTTGATATCGAAAGGTGTTGGCGTTTTTTTATTGCTAGTATATGCCCCGCTACCGCACGTCAAACTAGGATGTTGCTGTAAGTCTGTGACTTGGCAAATACCAATGTTTACAAACTAAACAAGCTATCTACAAACTCGTGCTTATCAAATATCAATAGGTCGTCTATCTTTTCTCCTACGCCAATAAACTTCACCGGAATTTTAAACTGATTGGCTATTGCCAGTACCACACCACCTTTTGCAGTGCCATCCAGCTTAGTAATGGTAAGGCTATTAACATCGGTGGCAGCCGTAAAGTGTTTTGCCTGCTCCAAAGCATTTTGCCCGGTAGATCCATCCAATACCAACATCACTTCGTGTGGTGCGCCAGGTAGTATCTTGCCTATTACACGTTTTATTTTGGTTAGTTCGTCCATCAAGTAAGCTTTATTGTGCAACCGCCCAGCAGTATCTATTATCACCACATCACTTCCTTTTGCTAATGCACTTTTTACCGTATCAAAAGCCACTGCGCTAGGGTCGCTACCCATAGCTTGTTTCACAATAGGCACCCCTACCCTTTCGCTCCATATTGTTAACTGATCTACTGCTGCTGCCCTAAATGTATCGGCTGCACCAAGCAAAACATTGTATCCCGCTTTCTTGTAGTTGTGCGCCAGCTTGCCAATGGTAGTTGTTTTTCCCACCCCGTTTACGCCTACTACCAGTAATATATACGGCTTTTTATTGGCAGGTATCTCAAAGTTTTTATAGTCGCTATCGGGGGCATCTACTAGTATGGCTTCAATTTCTTCTTTAAGTAACCTGTTCAGCTCACTTGTACCAAGGTACTTATCCTGCTGAACCCTTTTTTCTATGCGTTCTATTATTTGTATGGTAGTATCTATGCCCACATCCGCATTTACCAATGCTTCTTCCACGCTATCAAGCACTTCAGCATCCACCGTACTTTTTCCGGCAATGGCTTTCGTTATTTTAGAAAAGAACCCTTGTTTTGTTTTATTCAATCCCTCATAAAGCGTTTCCTTCTCTTTTTTACCAAATAGTTTTGCAAAAA
>JAYVUJ010000490.1:0-2319 GCA_043788035.1 Ferruginibacter sp.
AACAATCCAGCAATTGAAGATGCGGCTAAATACCTCGAACATCCTTACAGTAATATTAAAGCCAATGCCTACGATTTGGTATTAAATGGCAATGAAATTGGTGGCGGCTCTATCCGTATTTTTCAACGCGAATTACAAGAAAAAATGTTTGTAGCCCTCGGTATGACTGAAGAAGAAGCCAACCACAAATTCGGCTTTTTACTAGGTGCGTTTGAATATGGTGCACCACCACATGGCGGTCTGGCTTTTGGTTTTGATAGATTATGTGCCATACTTGGTGGTAGCGAAAGTATTCGTGACTTCATTGCTTTCCCTAAAAATAACAGCGGCAGAGATATGATGATAGATGCACCAAGCACTATTGATAATAAGCAGTTGGTGGAATTGCAGATTAAGTTGGCACCAACTACTAAAGCCTGATTATAAAATCTTTTTTTCAAAAAGCCCGTTAGAATTATCTAATGGGCTTTTGGGTTTTTAAAGATCTCTGTTTCAGATATATAAGTATTTGTATTGATTTTTTATTATATTTTTATAATGTAAAAATTAGTAGTTACAAGAATTGTGAAAAACCAATCAAAAAAAGTTATAAACCTAACAAAATGACGAAAGATCCACTAACGCTGCTCTTTGATCGGTAATTAGGCGTTAATTGAATCATGAATAACCAATATTTCAAAATAAGTAATATAACGGCACAGTTTCGGGACCTGCGCCACTGCGAGTTGTTGGCGATGGCAATACAAACAAAGATGAAAATAGCCAGTAATGGCATTGCTGGTAGCAGTAAGCTTAGTGATAATACTGTATTAAGCACTGTAAAAGTCGGTACAAAAAGCAAATTGCTTTTAATAAAACCGACATTTTGGAGAACTAAAACAATTAAATCCAAAAATTGTAAAAATGAAAACACAGTTAAGTCACTATTTTAAACAACTGCTATTGCTAATTTTAATAGGCATTATAGCAGGTTGCAGTAATAAAAAAGATTTATTGTACCCATTTGAAACAGATAATACAATTAAAGAACAAGCACTGGTAAGTAGATTTTTACAAGTACCTGCCGATGCAAACGAAAATGTAAAAAAGATACTTGCAAATATTGCAAAAACAGAAAAAGCCGCACCCTTTTTAGCCAACTATGCCGCCAAATTTGGTGTGCCAGAATGGAAATATATGTTTGGTAGTAATAGCAAGTTTGCTACGACCAACCAAAGCAGTGCAAATGATTATACAGCATTTAGTGCTAACAATAGTTCTAGCACTAACACTGGCTTCTATTTTATTCCACTAACCGATAAAGCCACCAAGCGTACAAAGGCATTTATATACTGCCAACAGTTTAGTGAAACGCTATTTACATACAGGACTTACGATATTGATGCCATACTAGCTACACCCGCTATTACTGATAGTGCTAAACTAAATAAAAAGGTAGTGCTTGGCTTTGCTGCGTATTTTGAAAGACAAATAAATGGTAGCGTACAAACGAATGCTTTTCAAAATAATAAGTTTACAAAAGTTAATATTAAACTGGGGGATACTTTACAAAATACAAAGAGTACCAATAGTGATAAACAAAATTTAGTTGTACCATCATGTGGCAAAACAGTAAATATGCTTATTGAATATGATTTAGGCGAAGGTCGTTTTGAGTATGAAGTAGTTGCTGTCACAATTGCTATTCCTTGTGAGAGCGGCGGTGGAGGCGGTGGCACTATTAGTACACCAGGCCCTACTTTAGGCGGCGGTGGAATTGTAAATCCACCCCCACCACCTAACACCCCGCCAGCTACAAGTTACCCACCAAATACCACGCCCCCACCGGCTTCCACACCACCTCCTACATATGGCGGCGGTACTACACCTGGTTATACGCCACCTACATATGGCGGCGGCTATCAACATGGGCCATATTACCAGCCTGACTATTGGGACTATTATGGAGATCCTAACAATCCGAATTTGTTTTCCGGGCGTGGCTTCTATCCACAGCAGCAACAGCCACTTTTTGGTGAATTAACATCTACCGAAGGTGATATTCTTCAAGATTACGATGATGACATTGCCAACTATAGTGGGGAAAATGATAATAGCCCGATTACTTTTGATAGCAATAATGATCCTTGGCCCAAAATTAACAATGTAATCCCTGTTTCACAGTTCGTTGGATATGACGGGAGAAATTGCTTAAAACTTGCCCAAGCCCAAATTGCTGTTAAAGGATTAACTGATTTAGGGCCTGGTGGGTTTCAACCTTATAAGGAGTTTACTGGATATAATGTATCAGATGCAAAAAACGGAGTTGATTATGCTATG
>JAYVUJ010000491.1:0-2233 GCA_043788035.1 Ferruginibacter sp.
TTACGCCTGCCATTATAAATAGAAATAAAAAGATGCAACTTATCTTCTTGAAGGTTGGCGGTAAATGCCTGCAGGTAAGCAAGCTCATCTGGTTCAACCGAGGGGATAAGTGTGATAAGGCTTTGGCTCATTGCTTAAGTGGTTTGAGCTTTGAAATTGTTTAATCCTGTTTAAAATAATTATTACAGCTATAATCCCCAATGGATGATGTTGAAAAGAAGCCGTAAATTTACAATGCAATGCCGCCATTATTGCATGCCCCAAACCACAGCCGGGGCAATGCTGTATGCCCGCAAACTTAAATAAGCAAACGCTTGGCGAAGTAGTATCCACATCCATAAAATAGAGTAGTAGCAGCATAGTTACCCAAACAGTTATTTCAAAATATCGCTGCCAGTATTTTTTTATAATATTGCTATGTATATGGTTTGCCTGCATGGTTGGTTGAACAGCTTGTAAATTAGTTTATCAGCATCATGTTTATTTATTTAATTTTAATTTTTAAATTCACCATAAACCTACAACCCTTTAAAAGTGTATTTGGGAAAATTTGGCAAAAAATTAAGTTTATCCAACCTAACTGATTGCAAGTAGGAATTAAGCCTGTACAAACACATGTAGAAACTAAAACAAGGGCGAAAATTTTCGGTATTTAAATTTTCGCTTCGCAGTTATTAGCAATCAGTTGTGCGTTTGTTACTACAGAATGTTTGATTGTTATTTATTTATCTTCTATCAATTACAAACAACCACCTGTTACACAATAACCTTACTGATGCAAGTTTTACTTCAATAGCACTCTTTAACCTTAACGGAAAAGTATTGCTGCAACAAAGCCTCGCTTCACAAACTGGAAATAGTAAAATTTCCATCCGCAATAATATACCAGCCGGCATATATGTAGTTAGGCTAACAGGCAATTCAACAACTGTTATCCAAAAAGTATTGGTACAGCAGGGTTAAGTGTTTATAGCTTATTATTTTTTAATTCTGTACTACCAGGGGGGCAATCTTCTTTATTACGCCAGTTTTTTATTTACTTTTTTTATGTTTTGTGCCTTTAGTAACCAGGCCAATCTGCCTATAGCTAGGGTAAAAAGCGATGCTTGATTAGTTACTATCAATTATTTAATAATTATTTCTGTTGCCCAGGTCAAATACAGCAGCCATATGGGGCTTCATAGGTGTCGCACATTTCAGCATCAGTTTTTCAGGTATCTTTTACCACATAATCCGGGGCTTATGCTAACTTAAAGTGTATTTGTAAACTTACTTGCAAACATTTTGAAGCCTATAAAAGTAAAGGTTCTTTTAAAAACGTTGTGCAAGAAGTTACTGCTATAAACAATCAATCTTCTTTAATAGAAATCATAATTTGCCCAATATGGTAAATATCATGCTGAATAATACCATACAATAAATACCTGTAATCATAAGTACGGCCCGGAACTTGATTATCTAACACCTCATCACTGACCATACTTAATAAATGCAACAATCTTTTTTGTGATACGGCTAAGTCATTCATCGCATCCAGCCAATTTTCTTTAGTAGCATTTAAAATAATACGCCAATTATTATCGTCAAAATAATTAGTATGCTCGTTAGCTCCTTCTTCTAAACGGCTAATAGTAAATAAGCGCCAATTAATCATGTGTCCCAGCAGCACCAGGTTTGTATGCCCGCTGCTTACTTGTTTGTTCCAGGCTTCTAAAGTTGTTGCCTCGTGCAATATGCTCATTAAGGGCCGCCCATACCATGGTTTGCCATCATATACTTCCCTTAATTGTAATTGTAAAAGCAGTATTTCTTTCTCCATCTGTTTTTTATTTATCAATATAAACCAATACCATTAAGGTAAGTACCCTCCTCCTTTGCAGAGGTTTAGGGTAAGGTAAAAGCAAACATATAAATCCTTTGCTTAACGGATTTATACCATCATTAGCAGTATTACAATAACAAAGCCATTAAAATATGCGCTGTAAAAAAAATGGGTATTTTATTGCCATATTGGGTAGTAATAATTAAAGTTAAAAGAATAGCAAACCCCTTTTGATTAAAAGTAATTTATAAAAAATTAGTATAACCAACTATACCGTGTGTTTAAACAAGCCAATTTTTTAAATACCTGGCACCTATATTTTGGCATGGTTTTATAATAGGTGGATTAAACAAATTAAATTTTTATGATGAAAAAATGGATGATGATTATGGTAGTTTGCATGAGCGCCAA
>JAYVUJ010000492.1:0-2030 GCA_043788035.1 Ferruginibacter sp.
GCCTTTCAAAAGGTACTTATATTATAAAAGGTGTTTTTGGCGACGGTCAAACAAATGCTATCAAATTCATTAAACAATAACTTAGTACATCAATCTATAATAATGAAAGCGTTTCGTATTTACGGAACGCTTTTTTATTTTTCAATTATCTTATACCGGAAATGCAGCTGTATTTAATGGTGGACTAGGCGGGAATAAAGGAACAGGTGGGCACCATACTATACATTAAAACCGGGGGCTTGCAAAAAAATATCCTGCCGGAAGGCTTAATGCCTAACCTGGAAATTAATACTGCACAATTATATTATTACATCTAAAAAATATAATTTACAAACTGGCCATTGTTTTGCTGGAAGGTAAAGTAGTTTACCGCAGCAGCGTTCAGGTGTAAAATGGTTCAAGCATTGTTACTGTAGCGGTGTCGGGGCTGGCTAAAGGATCTTACATTATCAGGGGAGTATTTAGTAACGGTAAAACCAATGCTATCAAATTTGTACAGGAATAAAATATTAAATCATCTCTAGATAATTACCTCAACCGGTCACTGTCTTTAATTATTTTTTCATCTCTGCTAATACCACGGGCCGCTAAAAATAATAATAATACTATCAAGCCATGTAAAATTGCCCAAATGGAATAAGTGCCGTCAGTATATGTTTTTACCTGGGTATAATATAAAAAAATAAGCACCGCTTCAAGCACTATACCCAAAACGCACAGGCGCAATTGCAATGTTCTGTTTTTAAAAAGAAAAATAGTAATTAAAGCCAGTGCGCTAACCCCAACGGTTAAAAGTAAAATAGGAAAATTTTCTGCCGCGGTTATTTTATATAATGCAGGATGGTGTAAATTAATGCCGCTGTAGTATTCAAATTTAAAAGTTAATGCTGCTGCAATTGCTGCAAGCAATAACCAAACTGATTGTATTCTTTGTATCATAAATTAAATTTAAAATTATCCCAATTCCGGGTACAGGGCAAACTGCTGCATAAATGCTTTTACCTCTTTGCCAACAGTTGATAAAATGGCATGATCATCAGCGTTCATTAAAGCTTTATCAATAAAATCAACTACAACGGGCATGTGCTCTTCTTTCATACCCCTGGTGGTAATGGCCGGTACACCTACACGAATACCACTTGTTACAAAAGCACTTTTATCATCGTAAGGCACCATGTTTTTATTTACAGTAATATCAGCTTTGCCTAAAACCTGTTCTGCTTTTTTACCGCTGATGTTTTTATTTCTTAAATCAATCAGCATTAAATGATTGTCTGTTCCGCCACTTATTAATTGATAATCTTTTGCATTAAATGCTGTTGCCATGGCTTGTGCATTAGCAACTACCTGTTTGGCATATACAGTAAATTCATCTGTAAGTATTTCTCCAAATGCAATCGCTTTTGCAGCAATTACATGCTCTAAAGGCCCGCCCTGTGTACCGGGAAAAACAGCCATATCCAACAGATTGCTCATCATCCGCACATTGCCTTTTACATCTCTTAAACCAAAAGGGTTTTCAAAATCTTTTTGCATTAAAATAACTCCACCGCGGGGTCCCCGTAAAGTTTTATGGGTAGTGCTGGTTACAAACTGGCAGTGCTCAAAAGGCGAATTTAAAAATCCTTTTGCAATAAGGCCAGCAGGGTGTGCCATATCGCACCAGACAAAAGCACCCACTTCATCGGCAACTTTTCTAATTCTTGGGTAATCAATATCACGGCTGTAAGCACTGGCTCCGCAAATAATAACTTTTGGTTTTTCTATACGTGCTTTTTCTTCCAGCATTTCGTAATCAATTAAGCCCGTATCTTTTTTTACACCATAAAAATGTGGCTGGTATAATTTACCCGAAAAATTTACCGGCGAGCCATGGGTTAAATGTCCGCCCATACTTAAATCTAATCCCAATATTTTATCGCCGGGTTGTAAAATGGCCAATAATAAAGCGGCATTGGCCTGTGCGCCACTGTGCGGTTGCACATTAGCATATTCGCAATTAAAAATTTGTTTTAAACGGTCAATGGCCA
>JAYVUJ010000493.1:0-7867 GCA_043788035.1 Ferruginibacter sp.
CGGTTAACACAAAGATTAAAGTCATACCAGTAAACTATCTCAAATAATTGAGCGAAAATAAATTTGCCTTGATTCATTACTAAATATAGTAGTAAAAAACCCGGTTTTAACTGAAGTCGTCAAATTATAAAATCCACTGAAACCTTTATCTGATATGCATTTCATCAATTTGCAAAAAAATCTACCGGACAGTAGTGATCCAAAGTATTCAATCAATTTACATAATTGTTATAAATCTCAAGTACTAAATACTAAACACCCGATACTTTATATTTTTCCTCAATTAAACCTTGCACGCCTGCGCCCGTCTGTAAATATGCACACAACGTGCAGCAGTATTGTACAAAAAATAAATTATACCAAATTGAAGCAGTGTGCAAATTGGTAGTGATTGCTCTATTTATTGTAGTAACTATCAAGCAATCGTACAAAACGATATATAATTTACGCAAAGGAAATAAGCAGCTATTCCAGGGCATTAGCAGTGGGCAATTAACAAGCTTAGCAGCAATACACCTACATGATCAGGAAGCAAAGATGTGGTAAATAACTTATCAATATAAAATAAAAATGATAGCTACGTTTACGCTGATAAAAAGGCTGATTTAAAAAGATGCAGTAGAAATTTAAGCTGTAATATTTACGAACAAAAGCATAATAGTCAAATGGCTATTAGATCAAATAAAGATAAAAAAATAGTTAAGTGTTAAGGTGGGGTTTAAAGTTTAGGTACTGGTTTAGCCAGTACCTTTTTTTATTTATACCATCACCTACGCAGCCCATTCGCCCACGCCCTGCCTTGTAATGGCCCAATCATCGGTAACACAATCCACAATGGTAGAGGGCACCATTCCGCCCATGCCGCCATCAATTATAATGTCTACCAGGCTGCCAAATTTTTCATTAATGGTTTCAGGGTCGGTGTATTCTTCTATCATATCGCCGGGCAACGAAGCGCTTAAGATAGGGTTGCCCAATGTTTCCAAAATATTCTGGCAAATAATGTTATCCGGTACCCGCAAGCCAATAGTATTTTTTTTGCTCTGTAAAATTTTAGGTACTTGTTTACTGGCAGGTAAAATAAAAGTATAAGGCCCGGGCAAATACCTTTTCAGCATCCTGTAAAGCGGCGTATCAATGCTTTTTGTGTAATCACTTAAATTACTAAGGTCGCGGCAAATAAAGCTTAGCTGTGCTTTTGCGGGGTCAATATTTTTAATGGTGCAAATACGGTCAACTGCCTTGTGCTGAAAAATATCGCAGCCAAGCCCATAGATAGTATCGGTTGGATAAATAATAACGCCGCCATCTTTCAGGCATTCAATTACTTGTTTTAGTAACCGTGGCTGCGGGTTTTTGGGGTGTATCTCTATCAGCATAAATAATAGTTATAGTATTTTGGGGCTAAGTTATCTGTTCACAAACTATGCCCGTATTTTTATTTAATCTCCGGGCTAATACAGCCTTTTTGCCCTGCAAATTAGGGTTCTTTATGTATTCGATTTATAAACAAATTTATAATTCGCAGACTCGGGAACCCTAATTTGAAGGGCAGTGAGGCTATACGCCGTAAATAAAAATAAATCATCTTTCCAACAAGCAAAAATAGTAGGCAAAACTTACATAATAGCAGCCTTGCGGCTTTGCAACCAAAAACATTTACTTTTGCAGCTAACTTTTTTAAATCAGTAAAACTTCAATCCATCATGTCGCTAATAGCAGTTGGTACAATGGCTTTCGATGCCATAGAAACACCCTTTGGAAAAATAGACCAGATAGTAGGCGGTTCTGCACTTTATGTGGCTTATGCAGCCAGTAATTTCATTACACCCATCCAGCAAATTTCTATTGTAGGGTACGATTTTCCGCAGGAAGAAATGGCGGAGTTAAAAAAACGTGGCGTACAGCTGGAAGGCGTTGAAATAGTAGCTGACAAAAAATCCTTTTTTTGGAGCGGCAAATACCATGTAGACATGAACACCAGGGATACGCTGGTTACTGACCTGAATGTGTTAGCAGATTTTAACCCAACGGTGCCTGAAAGCTACCAGGGCGCCGAGTTTGTTATGCTGGGCAATTTATCTCCGCATATACAATTAAGCATCATCAACCAATTAAAAGTACGCCCTAAGTTAATAGTGATGGACACTATGAATTTTTGGATGGAAATAGCATTAGACGACTTGAAAGCTGTATTAAAAAAGGTAGATGTGTTAATGGTGAATGATGGCGAAGCAAGGCAATTAAGCGGCGAAGTTTCTTTGGTAAAAGCTGCCAAGGTAATTATGGAAATGGGTCCTAAATATTTAGTAATTAAAAAGGGTGAACATGGCGCATTGCTTTTTCATAAAAACCATGTTTTTTCTGCGCCGGGCTTACCTTTAGAAGAAGTATTTGACCCAACTGGTGCCGGCGATACTTTTGCAGGGGGCTTTATAGGCCATCTTGCAAAAACAAAAGACATCAGCTTTGAAAACATGAAAACCGCTATTATTGTAGGCAGCGCCCTGGCAAGTTTTTGTGTTGAAAAATTCGGCCCAAACAGGATGAAAGAAATTACTAAAAAAGATATAGAAGGCAGGCTACAAGAGTTTGTACAATTGGTAAATTTTGATATCGACGTTGTATAACATCAATAAAAAAATATTTAATAAAACCCCGAAGCTAAACCACTTCGGGGTTTATGTTTTTATACATGTATTATACTATGGATTATTTCCTGAGACTTAAAGGTAACAAGCAAAAATAATTGATAAATTATACATTGATTTAGCAACAGCATGTTCCTTATCTGCGTAGCAACTTGTTTTACAGGCGCCCAATTAATAAACAAAATAATAGAAAAGCTGTTTACGAGCTACTGAATAAGCTGCAAAAAATTAAAAAGCCTTCAATATAGTCACCTCAATAATAATAGCTGTATATTAACATTGCTATAAGGTGCGCCGGGCAATTTTTTAATAATTCGTTGCTTTCTTAAAAGTGTTTTTCAACTTTATCATTATAAAAACTTTTATGGCACTTAAATAAATCAGCCGATATCCTAAAATAATATTAATGCTTAAAAAAATAATCGCTCTCTTTTTAGTGCAACTACTTTTTATTGCTGCGTTTGCACAAACTGCCCCGGTACGCCCCAAATTAAAAGGCTGGCATTTATTAAATTATCAGCAAGATGGCTACTTTGGCACCGGCGTAAAAGAAGCTTATGAATTACTGGCTGGCAGAAAAAGCACTACCGTAGTTATTGCCGTAATAGATAGTGGTATAGACACTTTGCACGAAGACCTTAAGCCAATACTATGGACAAACCCCGGCGAAATACCCGGCAACGGAAAAGATGATGATGGTAATGGCTACGCAGATGATGTACATGGTTGGAACTTTTGCGGCGCAGCCAACGGCGAAAACGAAGCGGTGAATACATTGGAAATATCCAGGGTTTACCATCATTGGAAAACCGATTTTGAAAACAAAAAAGATAGCGAGATACCTGCTGATAAAAAGTTTTTGTTTCAACAATGGGTACGCTCTAAAAAGCTACTAGATAAACAATACCAGGAGTACGTAAGCAAATATCCCAACATAGAAAATTTCTCAAATGGGCTGCAAACTACCAACCGTATCGTGACATCTTATCTTAACAAAAAAACCTTTACCAAAAGCGATATCATATTTATAGCCAACAAAGACAGCCTTGGCTGGGCAGCCTCTGTATGGCTTGACTTATTTGGAAAGAGCGCTGATGCCAGCGTAAAAAATACCACCATTATCAGCGAAGTAGAGGGTTATAAAAATAATTTACTCGCCAATAAAAAACGGCTGGAAGATAGTATTATCGATTTCCGTGGCGCACTTACAAAAGATAAATATGAAGACATACACGACAGCATTTACGGCAATAATAATTTGTATGCACATGCAGGCAACCATGGTACGCACGTATCGGGCATTATAGGTGCCGTGCGCAACAATAATATTGGTATAGATGGTGAGGTAAATAATGTGCGATTAATGTTTATACGGGCAGTGCCTGGCGGCGATGAGCACGATAAAGATATAGCCCTGGCCATTCGCTATGCTGTAGATAATGGCGCAAAGATCATCAACATGAGCTTTGGAAAACCAGTTTCGCCTTATAAGCAATTTGTAGATGATGCCGTACGATATGCTGATGCCCGTGGCGTGCTTTTAGTACATGCGGCAGGCAATGATGGGGAAGACATTGATAAAGAGCCATTTTACCCTAACCCATTTTTTATTGATGGCACCAAGGCAACCAACTATTTAACCATTGGCGCCAGTGGCGATTATAGCACTGGAGGGCTGGTGGCAACTTTCAGCAATTATGGAAAAGGCGTAGATATATTTGCGCCCGGCGAGTACATCAACTCCACCACTTTTGGTAACGGCTACGAGGCATTTGATGGCACCAGCATGGCAAGCCCGGTGGCAGCGGGCGTTGCGGGGCTTATCAAGTCTTACTTTCCTCAAATAACGCCAGAGCAAATGATTGATTTGTTACTGAAGACAGGTTCCGAAGTAAAAGAAACCGTAACTATGCCCGGCGGCACAAACAAAGTAGCCATGGGGCAGTTATGCAGCAGTGGCAAAATTATTAATGCCTATGCCGCAGCAAAATTAGCACTGGAATTATACGGCAAAAAATAACACCAGCATAGAATGTTAAAAGAAGGTGCCAACTGTTTTAAGTTGATTAAATTTGTAAATAAATATTTATATATATGCCAGAGATAATTATTCTTTTTTTCCTTTGTAGAAAAATGGGGGACCTTGCGGTTCAAAAAGGGCTAAGCACAATAACTTGGAAGCTATATACCATTTTAGGTTTTTTTGCAGCTGAAATTGCAGGCATAATTTTGGGCCTATCGTTATTTGGCAATATTGATGTGAACGCTTTAAGTACAGTAGAACAACTTCAAAAAACTAATATTTATGGCTTGGAAGCCTTTGCCCTTATTAGTGCTTTCGGTGGTTACCTTATTGTAAAATCTATCCTTGAAAAAAAACCAGACTCCTTTGATGAAGACATCAACAAAATAAGTATCAACGACTTAAGGCCGCCTCAAAAAAATTAAATTATATAAACTGTTGCTGCCCTGAAAAAGGGCTTTTTTTATTTGCATAGACCAATCAATCAATAACTTTATACAGCAACAATTTACGTACTTTGGTGCTACACATTAATTGAAATTAATTACAATGAATAACCACAGGTTTTTTAAGGCTATCTTTATTTCTATTTGTTTTATAGCTTCCGGTATTGGTACAAAAGCACAACGTATCGATTCTTTGCTCAACATTTTAGATGTTAATTATCCGCAGGAAAAAATACACCTGCACATGGATAAGCTATATTACAACCCAGGCGAAACTATTTGGTTTAAAGTCTACATCCTTACCGATAACCTGCCATCTGCCATTAGCAAGGCTTGTTATGCAGAGCTGATAGATGAAAAAGGTACCATATTACAAAAGAATATGATGCCTATATTAGAATCTGGCGCTGCCTCCAGCTTCGATTTGCCCGATACTTTGCGCTCCGGCAAATTATTCATCAGGGCCTATACACCCTGGATGCTTAATTTCGATTCTACCCTACTTTACTTGCAGCCATTGCATATTATACCCGCAAAAGCTATGGCTAAAAAATTGCCTGTAGTGCCTACCTACACTTTAACTCTTTTTCCAGAAGGCGGCGATATGGTGCAGGATATTATTTCGATAGTAGCCTTTAAAGCTACCGACCAGGATGGCACGCCCGTAGAAGTAGCAGGAAGCGTGGTAAATTCAAAAGGTAAAGAAATAGCCACCTTTTCATCGGTACATGATGGCATGGGCTATTTTCCCATACAGCCTTTATTAAATGAAAAATATAAAGCCATTTGGAAAGATAAAAAAGGGACACCGCATGAAACACCGCTGCCACAGCCAAAACCATCCGGGCTTGTGTTAGGTATCATCAATAGCGGCAACCGTGTTAATTATACGCTTACACGATCTGAGGATGTACCCCAGGCTGCAGGCGCCTATTATGTTATTGCACAGATGCAGCAGCGCCTTGTTTATAGTGCCCGCATTAACTTATTAAAAACAGCTACCATTACAGCGCCCATAGCTACAGATAGTCTGCCCAATGGCATTATGCAGGTTACCATTTTTAATGCGGCGCAACAGCCCGTTGCCGAAAGAATAGTTTTTATAAATAACAATACTTACTTTTTTAATACCGACTTGCACGCCATGGATAAAAATTTAACCAAGCGTGGGCACAATGTTTTACAAGTAGATGTAGGCGATAACCTGCTTACTAATTTATCTATCTCCGTTACCGATGCCAACATTAACCCCGTTACTAATAATGAAGATAATATCTACACCAGTTTTTTGTTAAGTGCCGACTTGAAAGGATATGTATTTAACCCTGCATATTATTTTTCAGGCGATGCGGATTCTATAAAACAAAACCTTGATTTGGTGATGATGACCAATGGCTGGAGAAGGTTTAAATGGGAAAATTTATTGGCAGAAAAATGGCCCGTGATTACTATCATACCCGAAAATTATCTATCTATCAAAGGCAAAGTACTTGGCTTATCGAAGATTCAATTAAATGGAAAATCTTTAACCGGGATATTAAAAACAAAAAATGGCGGCAGTGAATTTTTAAGCATACCCATGGCGAATGATGGGAAGTTTAAATTAGATAACCTGTACTTTTTTGATACGGCAAAATTGTATTATCAATTTAATAATGATAAAGATAAAACGCTTACTTCTTCGGCCAGCTTTGCCTTTACCAGCAATTTTATAAAATCGCCTAACCAGCCAATAGACTTATTCGCCTCTTTATATGCACCCGTAAAGGCTGATAGTGTTATTATGATGCGGAGCAGCGCCCTTGCACGGTTACAGCGCGAGCAGACAGAAAGAAACAGGGTGCAAACGTTAAGCACAGTAGTAGTTAAGGTCAAACAAAAAAGTGCTAAAGAGAAGATGGATGAACAATACACATCTGGCTTTTTTAGTGGCGGCGATGGCTACACTTTTAATACGGATGACGACCCATTTGCTAAGTCTGCCCAGAGCGTTTTAAGCTACCTGCAAGGCAAGGTTGCCGGGCTGCAAATTAATACAACTGGGCAGGGCGGCGCTACGTGGCGGGGCAGTGCTACCAGCTTTTTTCTCAACGAATCTACTACGGATGTTAGCCAGCTTCAATCTATCAATATGAATGATGTGGCAATGATAAAAGTTTTTCGCCCTCCGTTTTTTGGTGCCACTGGTGGGGGTGCAGGCGGTGCTATTGCGGTTTATACCAAAAAAGGCGCTGCGGCCAATGCTAATATAAAAGGGCTGGACTTTACCAACCTGCAAGGCTTCTCGGTAATTAAACAATTTTATTCGCCTAATTACGAAACTACCAACGACCCAACGGTAGCGGATTACCGCACTACACTTTATTGGAACCCGTATTTATTATTTGATAAAACCACAAGGCGGGTAACTGTGCCTTTTTACAATAGCGATAACTGTAAAAAAATAAGGGTAATTATTGAAGGGGTAAATGAAATTGGGCAGATGACAAGAGAGGAGAAGATATTTCAGTAACAACAAGAGTATACAAGCTATTAATTACAGTTTCTAATTTTTAAAAAGCTGTACATTTTTTAAAAAAATATAAACCTGGTACGGCTTTTTACTTAATATAATTTGTTAGGAAAATAAAATTTTTAATGTAGGAAAACTTAGCCTTAAAAGGAAAGGAGTAATGGGAAATATTGCGCATCAATATGGGGATATAAATAGTTAAGGGTAGGGATTTCTTTTAAAACAAAAATCGTTA
>JAYVUJ010000494.1:0-3889 GCA_043788035.1 Ferruginibacter sp.
CACCTGCTGTTTTTTACCGCCACTGGTATCACTCAAAAGATGGACAGGTTTTATCAGGTAAATCTGGTATCCCTGTTTTTTAAGATCGTTCGCAATTAGGGAGCGGTAAAAATGCATGGTGCTGCCATAGTAACATTGCTTGCGGTTTTTTATCCAGCGGCTTTTATCTCCCATATCTTCAAAGCGGGTGTAGCCATAATAAAATGTGCGGCCGCTTGTTTCATCAAAAAAAAATTCACTTAGCTCAAAACTTATTTTATAGCCCAGCTTTTTATTGATGATCACCAGTGGCGTATCGGCATAAGCCATAAAGGAACGCTTAGAATCGCCGCTGGTAAAATAAATATCTTTTCGGTTTTTGATGGAGCTCATAGAAGCCTCTTCTGTGATACCCAAAAAATTTTCTTCAAAAAGAGCCAGGTATTTTTTTCTTACTGCATCAGTTAATATCAACACATCTTTCATCTGCCCTTCCTTTTGTGCCAGTTTAAAAACGAGGTTTTTATTTTGAGCATCTGGCTTAAAAACCAGTAATTGAAAACCCACAGCAGAAACAATTAATTCTGCATTAGCGATATTGGGTAAGGGTAAAAAAAAATTGCCTGATGCATTTGCGCTGGTGCCAATAGAAGTATTGTTAAAATATATACTGGCACCTTCTACAGGCAACCCTGTTGCTTCGCTAAGCACAGTGCCTCTAATAATTATTTGTGAAAGGGATGTGTATGGCAAATTAAATAGTATCACCAAAAGCAGCACACTCATTTTAAGGACCGAAATTTTCCTGGTAATTATTTTTATGCTATATGCATTGTATATCGACTCCATTTTGGCAAGCATTTTCTTTTGTTTTGCAAGGATACTACTTTTACTTTTACCTGTTTCAATTTAGGCTGCAAAATTGTTTGTACTAATTCTTCGAAATGCGCTATTAACTATTTGCATACATTTTTATATTGATGAAATTGCAGATCAATCTTACAGTGCTGCTAAATAAAAGTAAAGCCCAATTACACTATTCTGGCTGATAATCGTAAGGCAATGTGTTGGCTAATCTCTCGGACATCCAGTAGCCATCATAGGTTATAGCAGCCGGGTCGCTCAATACCCCTGCACTGTTTATACCATTCGGTATAGCAGATTGAATAGTCAGATAAGTTTCAACTCCCCTCGCCAGCATGCCTTCTGTAAAAAAATTTTCAATAAGATATCTTTTAGCAAAAGGATTTTTATTGTATTGCACCAGCAAACGGCCTGTAATACTTATTGAAAAATTATTGTTACTGTCGATGTGTAAAATTTGCTGCGCTGTTAACGAAATAATTTTGCGCTGTTCTTCGGGTAGCACTAAGGCCCCGGCCCGTTTGCTTTGTGCTATTAAACTGTCGCTTAAAGGCATCTGTAAAAAAGTACTGAATCCATTTTGTGATAATTGGTTAGCAATTAAACTGCGGTAAAAATGAAGAGAGCTGCCATAAAAACATTGGTGGCGATTCTTTATATATTTTTTATGGTCGCTTATTTCTTCATAACGTGCATAGCCAGAAAAATCGCAATATCCGGTTCCCTCATCATATAGAAATTCCACAAGGTCAAACCGTATTTTATAGCCCAGCATAGGGTTACTGATTAACAGTGGCCTGTCTGCATAAACAAAAAAACTACTTTTGCTGGGGCCCGCAACAAAATATATACTACTATCATTACCGATTGTGCTTTTGGTAGCTTCTTCAGAAATACCTAACACGTTTTTATAAAAAATTTCCAACCACCTCTTTCTAATGCCTTCACTCGCCACCAGTTTATTTTGTGTTTCCTGCAACCCTGCATGAATTTTAAAAACAAATTTTTTACCCGCCATTTTTGCTGCCACAGGTTTATATAAAAATACTTCGTACCCCTTGCAGGAAATAACCAGCTCTGCATTAAAAAAAATTGGGAGCATCAAATTAAAATCACCGTTCTCACTGGTTGCAGTGCCAATGGTAGTATTGTTGAAATATACAGTTGCGTTTGGTATGGGTAAATTAGTACTATCATCAATCACTTTGCCATTAAAACTTATCTGGCTGTAAGCAGGCATACAAAAAAATAAGAGTACCATGCAGAAAAAGAAGTACCGTTTTATTTGCAGTGTTGCCATAATGAATTGTTATAGTGAGCCGGTTATGTGATGCCCACCCTTTAGCATATATTTTTTGCTTTGTTCAATGGAGTCCATTACTTTTTCAAGTATATTTTCGCAGGTATCATTGTAATTAATTTCCAGCGCTTCTTTAAAAGTTACGGTTAGCAGGGTTCCCTTTTTTTTAAAATGCAAACCCTTTTTATCAAAGGCCCTCCAATAGCCGCCGATCACCACAGGGATAACAATGGGGCGGTAATGTTGAATAATAAATGCAGTGCCTTTTCGCCCCGGAGCAAAAGGCTTGGTAGTGCCCTGCGGAAAAGTAATTACCCAATTATTTTTTAATGCCCGTTCAATTTTTCGGGTATCACTAGGGTTTAAATTTTTTCTAACTTCTGTACCTTCTGCACGCCAGGTGCGCTTTACCGTAATAGCACCGCCAAGGCTAAATATTTTACTAATCCAGGTGCTTTTCATCGTTTCTTCTGCCGCTACATAATTTATTTTTGTACGAGGCCACAGTAGGTAAAAAGGTATACCCAGCTTATGTTTTCGCCGCCACTTTACGGCGCAAAAAATATGTATAAAAGTGATTACCTCCGCAAAATAAGTCTGGTGATTGCTTACAAACAATACATTTTGATTAGGCAGTTTGTGCAGGTTTTCCATGCCGTTAATCTGCAGTTTATTAAACATATTTAAACCGGGGTAGCTAATGGCTCCAACAACGGCATACACAATTCCCTTCACCAGCCGGCTCTCTTTAAATTTTGTAAAAAATTTCGACATGTATTTATTTTAATCCAGCAATCTCCTGTGCAATATACGTAATAAAGAATTTTTAAATTAAGCCACCCTGCATTTATTACCAGCGTTTTTTTACCACAATTAATAAGTTAATATCTTTGCCGCTATGCAACTCAATACTGTTATTTTTGATATGGATGGCCTGCTGATAGATTCCGAGCCATTGTGGGGCGAAGCAGCCACAGAAATTTTTGCAGCTTATAACTTTCAATTAACAAAAGCACAATATGCCACTACTACGGGTATGCGCACAAAAGAGTTTGTAGAATGGTGGTTTAACCATTATAAAATTGATGCCCGGTACCATCCCATTGCAGAAGCGGCCATCCTGCAATCAGTGGTTGATAAGGTTGCTGCCAAAGGCAAAGCCCTGCCCGGTGTAGAGCATATCTTTAATTTTTTTATTCAGCGAAATTTTAAAATTGGTCTCGCCACTTCCTCGGGCAAACCGTTGATTGATGTAGTGGTTGATAAACTCGGTATCCGCAAATATTTGCAGTCTATTGAATCAGCTGCCGAGCTGCCTTATGGCAAGCCGCATCCGCAGGTATATTTAAATTGTGCCGAAGCCCTCGGCAGCCACCCTACCCAATGCATTTGTTTTGAAGATTCTTTCAACGGCCTCATCGCCGCCAAAGCCGCCCGAATGAAATGCGTGGTAGTGCCTGCCCCACACGACAGTAAAAATGAAAAATTCTATGCCGCAGATTTAAAAATTTCTTCGCTGGTAAATTTTAATTCGTTGTTGTTACAGACTTTGTAAAATGTTTTTGTCCAGGCAAAGAAGCAATGTGGATCATCGTTGCATCGCCCTCTTGTGCTGTATACCATTGGGGAACTTTTATTGAAGCGGTGATGATGGAAGTAATATCTATGATGTACAACAAGACAAATACTTCAAATGGATACTTTTAATAATTGGCAAGCAACTAAAAACATTCGGTTATATTTGAG
>JAYVUJ010000495.1:0-2230 GCA_043788035.1 Ferruginibacter sp.
CCGCTGAATAGTAACAGTTCCAAAAAATTTCACCTGGTTAAAAAATATACGTCGATATCTAACAACTCGGTGGTTGGTAGCGCAATGTACACCTATACATTTGACGCCAGCAACCGGATAAGCACTGAAAAACAAAGTTATAATGACGGGCATATTGTTTTAAAAACCTACACTTACTTTTAATAGGGATATACGTTTTTTGCTAGGGAAAATACCTGTATAGCAGCTGTCTAGCATATTGTTTAAGCTGTATTTTTTTGGTAACAGGTTCTTTTACCCTAAGGAAGCTTCTAAAAGGTCGCTGTAAGATTTATCTATCAAGTTTGTTTTTGCTAGTTTAAAAAAGTCGAAATATTTATCGCACTGTTGTTTTAATTCGTCAATTGTATACTTATTGCTGGTATCAATTGCTTCTACTTCAATAAAAGTGCCGAGGTTTTCCACTACATCAAAATGAAATTTTACATTGTCTAAAAAGTAGATCTTCCTGTTTTTATCTACCACTATTTTTATGCCTAATTGCAGTGCCAGTATGTCTTTAAGGGCTTTGTCATTTTTATGGTTATACAAAATAATATCTGATTGCTTTGCGCCGGCAACGTTTTCCCTTTCATAGTTGATTAAGGAATTTTCAATATTGCCTTCACGCAATTTCAGCCTGCCTTTGGGTACATTAAAATAAGTATCAATTTGGTGGTCGGTGCCATTAAATACTGGCTCAAGCTGGAGCAGCATTGTTTCATATTTTTCGAGGCTATCTACTTTCGCTTTAAATTCATAGTTCTTAATATTCATTAGGCGTAATTTTTTGTACAAATATACCGCTTGCAAAAATGCAGTAACAGCCTATTACCGGCGGGTATATTTTTATTAGCATTAATAGCTTGATAGTATTTCTTTTATGCTTGCCTTGTATTCAACATTATCGGTAATGCCATTGTGCACTTGCCCATGCAGTGTAATTAAAGTATCACTATTTTTAAATAATTTTTTTAGTTTGGCAGATGATTTATAATAAATCACTTCATCTTTATCGCCATGAAAAATAATAACAGGCATGGCACAATTTTTAATGTATTTATTTGTATCGATAGTATATCTTAAGGTGCAAGTTGGAATAACCGGGTAATTATGCTTCATCATATCAGCCATGCTAAAGTACGGTGCCTGAAATATTAATAATTTCGGCTTGTTTTCAGACGCAATTTTGGTGGCAAACCCAGATCCTAATGAATAGCCCAATACTATTATTTTACCTTCATCATACTTCTTTTTTTTATATCTCTTCATAAACCAGTTGCAAGTCTGCAAACAATTGCTGCTGGCTGTTAATGCTGCCTCGGCTTTTGCCATAGCCTCTATAATCCACCATAAAAACATCGTAATCCAGGCTTGTATAAGCTTCTGCCAATGTACCCCACGAGTTTAAGGAGCCTGCAGTGTCATGCAAATAAAATGCCAGGCCTTTTGTTGTGGCGGCTTTAAATAAAATGCCATGCAGGATAACGCTATCGCTGCAGTTAAAATGCAATTCTTTAAATGGCTCGTTTAATTTAAATTTACAGCCCCGTGGTGATTTTTCTGGAAAAAAAATTAATTTTTCCTGAAAAAAGTAAAGCAACTCACAAACTGCGAGGTATAAAACTGTAATTATCTTTATACTATTTATAATCATTTTTTTCATGTTGATACATCAATGCTGTAAGCTTAAGACTTTGCCTTTCCTTTGGCAGGGTTAGGGGTGAGGAAAAGACAAATATTTAAATACTTAGATAACGGCATTAGGTGATAAATATACATAAATAGAACAACGCTTGCACACGCCATTGTTACTAAACATATTTCAAATATAGTTGTTAAAAATCGCAACATCTTTTGGCTATCTATTAATTGATTTGCTATTATTGGCGTTGAATATAAAATAGTATGTTGTTAAACTATTCACCTACTTTTAGAAAATTTACTTAATGAAAAAAATGATGATTCTTAGTTTGCTCGCTTGTTTAAGTATTGGTGCAGTTGTTGCCCAAACTACTACTGGAAAGGTTTTGAGGCATGTAGTGCTTTTTAAGTTTAAAGATAGTGCGAGTGCTGCCGGTATAAAAACTGTGGAAGATGCTTTCCTGCTGTTGCCCTCAAAAATAAAATTGATAAAAGGCTTTGAATGGGGGTTAAACAGCAGCCCGGAAAAATTAAATGAAGGCTTTACGCATTGTTATACCGTAACATT
>JAYVUJ010000496.1:0-13319 GCA_043788035.1 Ferruginibacter sp.
CCCAGGCATTTACCCATTGCGCAAATGAGTTGGCAACGCACTGTGGCAGCGGCTTTACGTGAGGTGCCCAGGTTAGTACAATTTTTGGCTTTCGGTTACCTCCATCCCCTAAACGGGTGCCATGCCAGGATTCTTTAATAGTTAATATATCTGTAAGCGATTGTAATGGATGTAAAGTGGCACTTTCTAAACTAATAATTGGCACACCTGAAAATTGTAAAAAGGAGTTCATTACCAACTCGCTGTAATCATCTTCCCTATTTTTTAAAGATGGGAAAGTGCGGATGCAAAGTATGTCGAAATATTGCCCAAGGATTGGCGCCGCATCTTTTACATGCTCTACCGTATTGCCACTCATGATGGCGCCTTCTTCAAATTCCAATGCCCAGCCTTCTTTATCAACATTAAAAACGATGGCTTCCATGCCCAGGTTTTTAGCCGCTACCTGTGTACTTAAACGAGTACGCAGGCTGGGGTTTAAAAATAGTAAGCCAATGCGTTTGTCGGCGCCTAAATTCCTATCGGCAAAGGGATTGCTTTTATAAGCCAACGCTTTTGCTACCAAAGCATTTATATCATCGACATCGTTTACAGAAATAAAATTTTTCAACTTTTTATGATTGTTTTATGTTTATGAACAGTTCTATCTTTACGCACTAAGCTCCGTGTAAAAGTAGGACCGCTAAATTACCCTACCCTTGTTAGCGGAGATGGGGGGGCTACTCTACCCCTGCTTCTAACTTAAATGCTTTTAAAAAAATATCGGCTTCTACTTTTGTAATATTTAATGCCGGCAGCAACCTTATTACATTTGGCTTTGCTTCGCCGGTAAATATTTTATGTTTAAATAAAAGGTTCTTTTTTACATCTTTTAATTCATCCGGCAACTCAATGCCAATCATCAATCCCCTGCCACGAACTTCTTTTATTTTGGGTAACTTTTTTAACTCGGTTATCAGGTAGTCACCGATAGCAGCGGCGTTGTCCATCAGTTTATCTTGCTCCATTACTTCTAGTACTGCTAAAGCTGCTGCACAGGCCAAATGGTTGCCGCCAAATGTAGTACCCAACATACCATATACGGACTTAAATTTTGGTGCGATAGCTATGCCAGCCACCGGAAAACCATTACCCATGCCTTTTGCCATGGTGTAAATATCCGCGTTTACGCCGCTATGGTCGTGGCTATAAAATTTACCCGTTCTGCCATGGCCGCATTGTACAGAATCTGCAATATATACAGCATTGTATTGGTCACAAAGGCTCCGTATTTTTTGCAGGAAACTATTCGATGCTACATTGATGCCACCAACACCTTGAATACCTTCAATGATAACAGAAGATATTTCATGTTGCGTGAAAGCGGCTTCCAGTGCAGCTTCATTATTAAAAGGCAGAAAAATTACATTATCTGTTTGGTTAACAGGCGCTACGATACCTGGATTATCTGTTACAGCAACTGCCAGCGATGTACGGCCATGGAATGCTTTTTTAAAAGCGATTATTTTCTTTCGGCCATTGTGGAAAGAGGCTAGCTTAAAAGCATTTTCATTAGCTTCTGCACCGGAGTTGCACAAAAACAAGTGGTAATCTTCCTTGCCGGAAACGTGGCCCAATTTTGCGGCTAATTCTACCTGTAATGGAATTTTTATAGAGTTGGAATAAAAGCCGACTTTATGTAACTGATCTGTTAAGCGCTGCACATAATGCGGGTGTGTATGGCCGATAGAAATTACTGCGTGCCCGCCATACAAGTCTACATATTTTTCTCCTTTATCATCCCAAACATAACTGCCAGCGGCTTTTACAATGGTAATGTCGTTGAGAGGATATACATCGAATAAATCCATCTTTTTTAGTTATGAGTTTAAGTTATGAATTATAAGTTTGTCCGGGTTTAAAGAGTATTTATGATTTCAGTGACCTAATTATCAGATAACCAATTAATCAGTATCAATAAATCAATTATCCATTACCCGAATTATCCATTCATTAAAAGCCTATCGCCTTCAATTTTAAGCCGGTTGTTTCTTCTATACCAAACATCAGGTTCATATTTTGTACTGCCTGGCCGCTTGCTCCTTTTACTAAATTATCTATGGCAGAATGCACTACTAATTTATTGCCTACTTTTTCAAGTTGCACTACACATTTATTGGTGTTTACAATTTGTTTTAAAAAGACAGGGTCTTTGCTGATGGTAACAAAAGGATGGCTAGCGTAATACCCTTCGTAAAGTGCAGTTGCTTCTTCAATACTTAATAGGCATTTTAATTGAGAGCTTATAAAAATGCCTCGTGTAAAATCTCCCCGCCAGGGAACAAAACTCACATCGATATCGCTTCTTGGTTGAAGCTGCAGCAGTGTTTGCCCTATTTCGCCTAAGTGCTGGTGAGATAAAGTTTTGTAGGCCTGTATATTATTTGCCCGCCAGCTAAAATGAGCCGTAGCACTTAAGCCTTGCCCGGCACCTGTTGAGCCTGTAATGCCAGTTGTATATACTTCGTTTAATAAACCTGTTTTTGCCAATGGCAATAAACCTAATTGTATGGAAGTGGCAAAACAACCGGGATTGGCAATATTTTTAGCTGATTTTATTTCTTCTTTGTTAACTTCCGGTAAGCCGTACACGAAACTTCTGCCATTGAAAGTATTGCTGCCATCAAGCCTAAAATCCTGGCTTAAATCAATAACATTTATATTTTCTGCAATGGTATTTTCTGCTAAAAATTGTTTGGCGTTGCCATGCCCTACGCATAAATAAAGTACATCTATGGCATCATTTAATTCGCCCGTAAATTTTAAATGTGTTTCGCCGATAAGGTCTGCATGTACTTTACTTACAAAGTTGCCAGCGTTGCTGGTGCTATGTACAAATTTTATTTCAGCTTCAGGATGGTTTAATAAAATCCTTATCAGCTCGCCCCCGGTATACCCTGCGCCGCCGACAATGCCAACCTGTATTTTATTTGCCATCGTTCGCTTCTTTTACTTTGTGATAGATAGACACCTGGTTGCCAAATATCTTGCTAAACCCTCTTACATCTTCGCCAGTAAATCCTGTATTCATCTCACCGTATTTACCAAACTTATCGCTCATCAGGTCGTAGCCAGATTCTATGCCGATAACCTGAAAACGATAAGGCAATAGTTGTATTGAAACAACGCCGGTAACATTGTGCTGGCTGTTGGTAAAATACGCTTCAATGTCTCTCATCACGGGGTCCATTACCTGGCCTTCGTGCAGCCAGTTACCGTAAAATAAAGCCAATTGGTCTTTCCAATTTAGCTGCCATTTTGTAAGTACATGTTTTTCTAAAGCATGGTGGGCTTTTATTATTACCATTGGTGCAGCAGCTTCAAAACCCACCCGGCCTTTAATGCCAATAATGGTATCGCCCACATGTATATCCCGCCCAATGCCATATGCACCTGCAATAGATTGTAAGTGCTGAATAGCCGCAGTTGGATGGTCAAAAGTTGTATCGTTTACCCTAAATAATTCTCCTTTTACAAACCCCAGTTCAACTTCTTCACTGCCAGTTTTTGTTACCTGCGTAGGCCATGCAGTTTCTGGCAAGATGCCTTTGCTTTTTAAAGTTTCCACACCACCAACGCTGGTACCCCATAAGCCTTTATTGATAGAATAAACTGCCTTGGCAAAATTCATATCAACGCCTTTTTCTTTCAAATAATTAATCTCTTGTTCGCGGCTTAATGTAAGGTCTCTTATAGGTGTGATGATTTCTACGCCGGGTATTAAAATATGAAAGATCATATCGAAACGAACCTGGTCGTTGCCCGCTCCTGTACTGCCATGCGCTACTGCATCTATGTTCAATGCTTTGGCGTGTGCGGCTATGTGCAAAGCCTGGCTTAACCTTTCGGCACTTACGCTTAATGGGTAGGTGTTATTTTTTAGGCAATTACCAAACACCAAATATTTAATAATGGTATCATAATAATCTTTTACAGCATCAACTGTTGTATGCGTTGTTACGCCAAGCTTGTAAGCGTGCGCTTCAATAGTGGCTAATTCTTCGGCGCTAAAACCACCTGTGTTTACAATAACAGAATGTACTTCGTAGTTTTTTTCTATGGTTAAATATTTAACACAATAAGAAGTATCTAACCCACCGCTAAAACCAAGTACTACTTTAAGTTTTGTATTAGTTTGGCTGGCTGGCGCAGAAGCAGGATTTTGTATATCGAAGCTGGAATTATCCATGAAATTAAAAGATTTTTAAAATTACAAATGAAAATATCTTAGTAAAGATTTTGGTATGCTTCCGCCGTTGCTTTTCTTTTTAAGCAATTTTAATAAGCGGCTTTGCTTTACGTGCATAAAGCGTTCGTATAATTTGGAATGCTGCTTAAAATCAGCCTTAGTTTCTTCTGGCTCAAAATGATCAACAGGGTCGTAAAGCATAGCAGTGCACATACAATTTTTTCTTTCCTTGCTAATTAAGATATCATAGTTTACGCAGCTTTTACAGCCAGCCCAAAATTCTTCGTCATCAGTCAATTCAGAGTAAGTAACTGGTTCGTACCCCAGGTCGCTATTGATTTTCATTACTGCAAGGCCGGTTGTTAAACCAAATATTTTTGACTCGGGGTATTTTTCCTTCGACAGGTTAAAAATGCGGTGTTTTATTTGTTTGGCAACGCCGCTTTTTCTAAAGGCCGGTGCCACAATAAGCCCACTGTTGGCAACAAACTCGTCGTGGCCCCAGGCTTCGATGTAACAAAAGCCAACCCATTCACCTTCAGTAGTAACTGCTATAACAGCCTTACCTTCATTTATTTTTATCTCAATATAATCTGGAGAACGTTTGGCGATGCCTGTTCCTCTTGCCTGTGCAGATGCCTGCATTTCATTTGTAATAGTGGTTGCGTAGTGGCTGTCGCCGGCGGTGGCAACCCTAACTATAATGTTATTTGTTTCCAATTGTATAAAATTGAACTGGGGATGTAATAATAATTTTGTAAAACGGGGATTGGGGAGGATTTTTCACTGACAGGGGCATTTTTTAAGTGCTCGGCCTATCAGCATCCAGGTCGGCGTCGGGGACTGATTGCTAACACATTGCAAACGGGCGCAAAAAGCTCCGCAATGTAGCTAGCAAAAGTGTTTATATGTGATGTATTACTCTTCACTTTTTGATTTTGTTAACCAATTAATACAAATGTATAACTTTTTCTAAAAACAAGTGGTTAATATTTGTAAAGCTTTAAAGAATAACAATATCACTTTGTTTCTTCTTTTTTAGCCATGCATCAGTTTTTCTTATAAACGGTGCATTATTTTCAGTAAGGTTTACCTTATCTACAGTAATTAAGTGACTACAATTATTCTGTATGCATAAGTCATATAAATAAATGTCTTCAGCATCTTTTGATAAACGATATATGTTTGTGGGAGCGTTAACGATGATAAATGGAGAAATAAGTAGTATAGTTTTATCTACTTTAGGTATTGTAAAATTAAATGCTTTAATCAATGCGTGATGAACAACAAATAATTATCTGTATAAATCAACAAATTATTATCATAAATATAAGCAAGCAACGAGGCAACCTTAAAATGCCCTGCCTATTTTACCCACACAAGGCTGTCAATACAGTATCTCTTTGGCGTTAGCATATTTTTTTGCTCGTATGGAAGTCGTGATACTTACAATTTCCTCATCAGTTTTTTTTATAGATACTTTTTTTTCTTCAACTGTAATTCAAATACTTTCATTTCAGCAATAGCATCGGCAGCAAATAGTTGTTGGCGTAATAGTTGCTTATCTTTTAAAGTAAGTTTTTTACAGCAGAAATAATAGCCTGAAAAGGCATCTGTGATTTTATTTTTGACGTTGGCTACATAAAGTAAATTGTAGAGTAGATATACATTTTTGTTATCTCACCTCCTACACCTCCAATAAATGCTCCTTGCTAACAAAAACCTTCAACTCTTCTGCTATCTTTCTATCATTACTTAGTCTGGGTACTTTATTTTGCCCGCCGAGCTTGCCTATACTTTTCATATAGTCTATAAAGCCGTTCTTTTTTACCGGTGCTATTTTTAATTGCTGGAGAATATTGCCTCCAATAAGGTCATCGTAATAAACATTTTTTATCCGCAGGTTATCATCTACTTTTTTAGCAAATGCAGTGAGGTCTTTAGGCGTATTTTCAAACTCAACAAACCATTCGTGAAAACTTTTTCCTGCATCCTGGGCAATCATTGGTGCTACTGTAAATTCTGTAATGTGTACATTTTCTTCGTTAGCAGCTTTCATTAGTGCAGCTTCTACTTCTTCGCCAATTACGTGTTCGCCAAAGGCTGATATAAAATGTTTGGTCCTGCCCGTAACGATTATGCGGTATGGCGCTGTGGAAACAAATTTAATGGTATCGCCAATGTTATACCCCCACAAACCTGCGTTGTTATTGATTATCAGCGCATAGTTCTCTCCTACTTTTACATCTTTTAATGTAAGCCTTGTAGGGTTATCAGTAAAAATTTCTCCGGCTGGTACAAACTCAAAAAATATCCCGCTATTTGTATTTAACAATAAGCCTTCTGCTTCCTGAGAATCCTGAAAAGCAAAAAACCCTTCGCTCGCGGGGTAAAATTCTATGCAATCAACCTTGCGCCCAATACTTTCGTATAGCTTTGATTTATAAGGCTCAAAGTTTACACCGCCTTGTACCATCACACTAAAATTAGGGAATAGCTCGCCTATTTTTTTACCGCTTTTGTCAGCCAGCTTATCAAAATACATCTGCATCCAGGGTGGTATGCCACTTATCAACGTCATGTTCTGCTGAATGGTTTCCAACACTATCTTTTCTAATTTTTCTTCCCACTCTTCAATACAATTTGTTTCATAGCCAGGCAACTGGTTAGCCCGCAAATATTTAGGCACATGATGGTTTACTATGCCGCTAAGCCTGCCAGTTGGTATGCCGCCAATCCTTTCTAATTCTGGAGATCCACTTAAAAAAATCATTTTCCCATCCGCAAAATTGGTGTTTCCCGTTTCGCTCATATAGCATAGCAGCGCATTACGGGCGGTGTTAATGTGGTTTGGGATAGATTCTTTAGTAATGGGGATATATTTTACGCCACTTGTAGTGCCACTTGTTTTAGCAAGGTAAATTGGCTGCCCTTTCCATAAAACGTTGTGCTTCCCTTCTTTTATTTTTTCGATATAAGGCTTAAACTGTTCATAATCCCTAATTGGCACTTGCTTGGCAAAGTCTTCTGCCGTTTTTATAGAATCGAACCCATGTTCCTTTCCAAAAATTGTTTTGCTGCCAATTTTAATAAGGCTGTTTAAAGTGGCTTGCTGGTCTTCCACAGCAGTTTCAATACCTTTTTTAATTTGCTTGTAAATGTAGCTGGCAAAAGGTTTTGCCAGATATGATTTTATCTTCATTGTAGTAAATTACTCAATCGTTAGGCTGTAAAATTACGCTGTTTTTTAAATAGGGCTTTGTAAGTTTATTTACAATTGCACGGCCATTCTGTATCCAGGTCAATGCAGGTCACTACTTCTACCGTATCGTTCCCTTTTGGAGCAAATACAATGCGAACATGCTGTTTGTCATGTGTCTCGCCTTCCAAAGGATATGTTTTGCCCCTTTTATTTTCCTGCACTTTACTATTATTAACGAGCCCCGTAGCCAAAATTTCTTTCACTTCACTCTCATCAATATGCCTGCAATCCATCCTGCAATGAGCGTGCCTGCTGTAAATAATGGTATGGGCATTTCTGTTAAAGCCTTCCTTTACTTTATCTTTTACCGCGGGTATTATTATGGCGGTATTATTTTCTTTTATTGTAGGATAACTACTCGCCTGGTGCTTTTTAACAAACCAAAGCAAAAACCCTGCGCCGAGTAATACAAAATATGGAACATACTTTCTAAACATGCGCAAATCTACTTACTTAATACCTTTTACTCACCTATTGTTCTGTACAGGCATCATTAATGTTTTTAGTAAGATGAGCCCAGCATGGACGGACCGTAATATAATCATTTTTTAACGTATGTAACCGCTTCCGTGGAATAACTTCTACACCCTGCTTTTAACTAACACCGGCAATACTTTTTTGTGGAGTAAGCTAATAAACCTCATGTTGTATCTTTGTATTATGAGCAAATCTGTTGCATTACATACACTTGGTTGTAAATTAAATTTTTCTGAAACCTCTACAATTGGCAGGTTGCTTGAAAATGATGGCTTTATAAAAAAAGACTTTGATGAGGTGGCAGATGTATACGTAATAAATACTTGTTCGGTTACAGATAATGCAGATAAAGAATGCCGTTTACTTGTAAGGCGGATACAAAAGAAGGCCCCCGAAGCAATGGTGGTGATAACAGGCTGCTACGCACAATTAAAGCCAAAAGAAATTGCCGGTATACCTGGTGTTGATTTAGTTTTAGGCGCTGCTGAAAAGTTTAATATCAGCCAGCACCTTAAAGATTTTACTAAAGGCGATAGCACAAAAATTTGCAGTTGCGATATTGAAGATGTTAATGAATTTACAGCTTCGCATTCTATAAACGACAGGACAAGGGTTTTTTTAAAAGTACAGGATGGCTGCGACTATAGCTGTTCTTTTTGTACTATACCCATGGCCCGTGGAAAAAGCAGGAGCAATAGCATTGAAAATGTTATAAAAGAGGTTACTGCCATTGCAGCTCACGGAGCTAAAGAAATTGTATTGACAGGCATTAACCTGGGCGACTTTGGCAAAGGCTTTATAGGTGGCAAAAAAAACGAAGAAAATTTCATCGGTTTAATATCGGAACTCGACAACATCCATGGCATAGAACGTTATCGTATTTCGTCTATAGAGCCTAATTTATTAACCAATGATATTATTGAGTTTGTAAGTAATAGCAAAAAATTTATGCCACATTTCCATATTCCCTTGCAAAGCGGCAGCAATAAAATACTGGCTGCTATGAAAAGGCGATATAGAAAAGAATTATATGCTGAAAGGGTTGGTTTAATTAAATCATTGATGCCTCATTGCGCTATTGGGGTAGATGTTATTGTTGGCTTTCCGGGAGAAACTGATGAGGACTTTAAAGAGACATTTAATTTCCTTCACCAGCTTGATATTGCTTACTTACATGTGTTTACATACTCGGAAAGATCAAATACAGCTGCACTGGAAATTAAACCTGTTGTGCCCATAAACGTCCGTAATGAAAGAAATAAGCAGTTACGAAACCTAAGCTATCAAAAGATGCAATATTTTACCAGTAAGCATATTGGTGAAACAAGAAATGTTTTGTTTGAAAATCCGGATAAAAACGGAATGGTAGAGGGTTACACGGATAATTATATTAAAATAACAGCCCCACACAAAAAAGAGTGGGTAAATAATATAGTAGCATGGAAAATATAACAAACGACCAATCCAGTAAATTTCAGGTAACCGTATTATTTTTTATGGATGAAGAATTTATGAGGCTGGTGCCATCTCACCGTACTTATATTAATCGATTGATAGATAAAGGTGTTTTAGACTACTATGCTGTAAGCATGGAATCTCAGCGAGTTTGGCTTGTTATAAATGCAACCACAAAAAAAGAGGTTCAAAATTATCTCGAAAGTTCTCCATTATACAAATATTGGGCTATAGAAATAGACACGCTTTTTGTATTTGACTCGCAAGCTTACCGTTTTCCTGCGCTTCAATTAAATTAAAAGGTAGGAGAAAAAGCTGATTAATAGTATTTCTTTCCGCCAATCAAGTAATCAAGAAACGAAAGTGTAAGGTTGATGTTAAAATAATTTTCTCTTAAGTTTTGCGAATTTATTGAACCCCGCCTTCCTGCTTCTAATGAAAGGAGGTAGCCAAGCGGGCTGCTTTTAGAGTTTTTTCCGTATCCGATGCTGCCTCCAAAATCTGTAACCTGGCTGTTATTTATTTTGATGTAAGAATTGCCAGCGTAAGCACCAAGCTGAACAAATCCTTTTTCGTATTCCTGATTATAGGAGTTTCTTGCTTTAATTGAATTTTGAAAACCGACAGAAAATTTATTACTATTTACAAGCTGATAATTACTGCCTGAATATTTTAGGGCATTCCAGTTTTGAAACTGGGCATTTACTGTAAAAGTATACTTGTTATCTTTTATTAAGCCGATGCCAGCGTTGGTAGTGGAAGGCAACTTAAAAAAATCATTTTTTGTTATTTCATTTTTAATGGTTGTAACATCATTACTGGTAACCAATACTGAAGATTCTGCATATAAATCTGTTTTAGGAGAAAAAGTTACACCATAGGTAGACATCCACTTGTTGCTTAATTTCTTTTTTGCTTGTAGAGAAAAATTGAAATAATAGTTACGCAGGTAAATACTGTTTTTAGTTGTTAACGAAGTGGCTAGGGTGTTGCTTAAAATATTTTCCGTTTGGTTTATTGTACCAAACAAAAAAGATGACGTAACTCCTATCGAAATATCTTTTGTTACCTTGTAAGCATTCGACCAGTAAAATTGGCTGACACCTCCTTCACCTTCATAATCTGCTGGTACATTTAAAGGTGTTCCCTGAATATTTTTTGTAGTAACGTAGCTAAAGTTAGAGGTGCTAAAGGGCATTAATCCAAGGCTACTGCCCCATTTTTTAGTTAATTTAGCAGCGAGATTAACCCGGCGTACTGCAAAATCGGTACTCTTATTATTTGGAGTAGTCACACCTGCTCCGGAGTAAACAACTTGCTTAAATCTGGAGGATACTTCAAAAGAAAAAAAATGATCCCTTAACGCAGTGAGTGAAGCAGCGTTGCTATTATTGATATACCGTTCATCTGCCAGGGCAACGCCTGCATTTGCCATACCGGTATAGCGGTTAAAGTAGCTATTTTCAATATCTCCAATACCCAAAATAGAATAAGGCGAACTATTGTTTTGTGCCGACAATAAAACGGGTAATCCAATTAAAAAACCAGCCGTTACAAGCAATTTCATTTTTGAGGGCATTAAATAATTTATTTTATTTAACAGAAGCATAATAGATTTTTACTTGGGTTTTATATTTGGCATTGGCAGCGTTAGTAATTAATATCCTGTTAAAAGTAGCGGCCGGGTTAGGTGGCGAAACTAATAACCCATTTGCATTATCATTTGTTATCGCTATTTGCGCTTGCAGGTAATTGGTAACATCATAGGTATATGCTGTTTCCGTGCCATATAAATTATCAATTATCAGGTTTCCATATTGTACTGCAGAGCCACCGGTAGAAGAAGCACCGGTTAAATCAGGTCCAAATAAATTTGTTTTATCAGTACCAGACAAACGCAAATACGGAGGAAGGCTGTAAGGCGCAATAAAACTTCCTTGTTCTGGCTTAATAATTAATTCTGCTTTGATTATTTTAATAAAATTAGGTAACTGGTATAAGTCTCTTATGTAAGGAAAACGAAGCTTAGCAATTGAACCTGTGATATATTGTGAAAAACCAGCATTTTGTGTTACAGATGAAAGTAGTTGTTTATTTGTAGGCCCTAAAAGAGCTATTGGTGAACCAGACCTATCAATTGTTATATTATTAAACTGGTAATTGGCTTGACTAATACCAAAATCAATATGCGCTGCATCGGTAAATACGGTGGGTTTGTGGTAATGCATCCTCATAATAAGGCTGTCGCTAAATCCCAATATTAAGTTATTGGCACTTCCTCCCACTATTGCAAGCCCTTTAAAATAACTTATAAATTCAGCAAGGTTTGTTGTGGTAGCATCTTTATCTTGCATTTTTTTAAAAAGGTCAAGCCCTAAAGCTTGTGACAACTTAACTGCAATCGTGTCCCTCCGAAATGGCGAAACAATCAATTGGCTACTTCCCAACTCCGCTGAAGCATACTCTCTGGTGTTAAGGTTAAAAAAACTAAATTGCTGGTTAGTTGGGTAAGTTATTGGTGCTATTAATTGATGGATGGCAATTTTGTAAGTAGATAAAGAATCCCCATAATATTGCTTATTCAATTTTAATATTACTTCTAAGGAATCAAAAGTTGCACCATTAGGCATATCATAAATGCTAGAGGAAGGCAAGCCCAATTGTAAAAAAGACTGAGACTTTACAATTCCGAATTTTTCATCTTTAAACCTTCCGGCAAAAATAGTGTTTGTATTGGAGGACACAAACGAATCTACATATACAGTGGATACTTCAACTGTTAAAGAATCTACCAATACAAGATTGGTTATACTGTTATCAATGAAATCAGTTCCAAAATTAATATATTGTTTTTCGCAAGAGGATACAGCAACAGAGATGAATAAAAGGACTAAGGAAAGGGAGAAAATGTTAATATACCGGAATCTTTTTTTCATAATACTCATAAACTTTTTTAATTCGTGGGCAATATTATTTAGTGCCGCCCGTGCAGTATTGTTAATATGTATCAATAGCTATTTATCCTCTACAAAACTACAAAAATATACTGCTGTAGATACTTTTTATATACTTAGTACGATTTACCGAAAGAATACATACTTTAATTAATTAGTAGATATAAATCACCATTTGGTAGTGGTTAAATACCTGTAAATACTTTTTAACGATTTAACGTTGGGATAGATGATATTTTCGGCAAAAATTATAAAAGCATGTACAATTTAAAGAGCATTACGCTGCTGGGTATTTTGGGTTTTTCGATATCAATTTCATCTTGCACAAAAACAGATAGTGTTACCGCAGGCACAAGTGGTAATTGGGTGAAGCGTTCCGAATTTGAGGGGGTTGCACGCAGTGAAGGATCATCGTTTGTTATAGGCACAAAAGCATATATTACTACAGGTTATGATGGTACAAACAGGTTACAAGATTTATGGTCATACGATGCTGCTGCCGATAGCTGGGGAGCTCAGTTAGCTAATTTTCCTGGCGCCCCTAGAAATTCTGCCATTGCTTTTACAGCAGCGGGAAATGGTTATGTAGGTACAGGATTTGATGGCGTTAATAGGCTAAAAGATTTTTGGCAATATAACCCCACTACTAATACGTGGATGCAAAAATCAGATTTTGGTGGCAGTGCAAGGCAAGATGCAGTAGGTTTTGGCTTAGTAAACAAAGGATATATTTCTACAGGGTTCGATGGCAACTACTTAAAAGATATTTGGCAATACGACCCCGCTGCCGATGCATGGACACAACAAGTAAGCATGGGTGGCACCAAGCGGAGCGGTGCAGTAGCATTTGTTTACAAAAACAAAGCTTATATCACTACAGGCGCAAATAATGGCAGTAGCAATGATGTTAATGACTTATGGGTTTTTGACCCTACAGTAGCTA
>JAYVUJ010000497.1:0-2294 GCA_043788035.1 Ferruginibacter sp.
AGTAGGGCTTGAAGGCGATGGAGTGAATGTTCCTGCATGCCCAATATCATCCATCATTACATAACTGCCTTGCTGGGTGTTAAGGTATGGGTCCCACACATAAAAGCGGCTTGCCAGGTTGTTTTTTGTAAGGTTATTAAAATCTATAGGGCAAGCATACGGGTTGCCGATAAGCGTATAATCATTTATGAGCACGCTTAAAAAACACACCTGCCCCACAGTGCTGGCATTGCTGCTGGTAAGGTTTAATGAGCTGTGCCCAGCATAGGTTGTGCCGGGTACCTGCTGCCCAACGGTACCATTAAAATTTACGGAGCCATTACTAATGTAGAGCGTACCTGCATTAGTAATGGTATCTGCTACGTGAAGGGTTGCTGCAGCAACAATAAATGAATCCCCGGAAATAATTTTTATTTATAGAATTAGGTGTTTTATGCTCAAAGCGCCGTTGTTATTCATTTTAGCTGCCGGCTGCTTACTTTTTTTCTTGATAAAAAAAAGTAACAAAAAAAATCAAGGTTCAAAATAAAAAGGCCGAAAACTTAAACATTGCCCTTAAATCATCCGCCAGGTGGCGGACGCCGCCAGTCACTGCATTATTTGTTAACTGGCACGGAATAAAACCACCAGCTGGCGGATGATTTTTTAACCCCCAACGTTTAATTTTACCAGTACTTTTTATTTAATGCCCTCATCAGCTTGCGCTTTACCGTGAAGTATTTAATTCTATTAATAAAATTTTAAAATATCTTAATAAAAAAATATCCATCGGTTATTTACGTTTGTTAGGTAAAGTTAAAAACCGTGAAAAAAATAGCTATTATTTTTACCGCATTTTTTTGCCTGCCACATGCCATGGCGCAACCTGTTTACAGCGATTCGCTTGGCGTATTAAAAGCCCAAAAAAATAATATCATCAATGCCGGTACAATCCTTGCAATAGAAAATCTTGGTACCGCCATCAACACCGCATTACCTGAGTTACGGCCAACCATTTCTGCAGATGGAAGCCTGCTTTTTTTTATCTGCCAAAACCATCCGGAAAATACAAAATACCATGAGATACCAAACTCGCAGGATATCTGGTTTTCGGAAAAGGATAGTTCTGGAAAGTGGTCTGCCGCGGTGCATTTGGGCTATCCACTAAATACTTATTATTACAATGCCGTATTTTGGGTATCGCCAGATAATAACCGCATTATGATACGCAATGCATTTATAAACGGCGACTATGCAGGCAACGGCGTAAGCATGTGCCACCTTACTGAAGAAGGCCTTTGGAGCAAGCCGGAAATGCTGCGTATAAAAAATTATGCAAAGTACGACAGGGGCCATCAAAACGGCGCGGTTATGGCCCATGACGGGCAAAGTTTATTGTTTTACATGAGCAAAGAAGAAGGCAGTTTCATCAATGAATTGTATGTTAGTTTTTTAGAAAAAGATGATACCTGGACGGAACCAAAAAGCCTGGGCAAAAAGATAAATTTAAAAAAGTTTAACCAAACTACTCCTTACCTTGCCCCCGATGGCGTTACCCTGTACTTTAGCAGCAACCGACCTGGTGGCAAGGGTTTCATGGATATATGGATGAGCAGGCGCCTGGATGATACCTGGCAAAACTGGAGCGATCCGGTAGATTTGCCGGAGCCCATCAACACCGATGACATGGATACTTTTTTTACGCTGGATGCCGGTGGCGAATATGCTTATTTGAGCACCGAACTAAAAAGTTATGGTGCCAGCGATATCGTTCGTGTAAAATTATTGGAAAGGGAAAGGCCCAACCCGGTGATACTTGTGAGTGGCAATGTGTACAATAAAAAAACCAATAAGCCATTAAGCGCATCGCTTATTTATGAAACGTTGCCAACTGGTACCATAGTAGGAAACGGGCTCTCCAACCCAGCCGATGGGTCTTTTAAATTTGTATTGCCTTACGATAAAAATTATTTGATAAGGGCGCAGGCCGATCATTTTTTTGCCATCTCCGAAAACTTTAACCTAGACTCCCTGGTTAAGGCCGGGCATAAACAAATACATAAAGACTTGTACCTGGTACCCATAGAAGTTGGTGCGGTAGTAAGGCTCAATAATGTGTATTTTGATTTTGACAAATGGTTCCTTCGCCCGGAAAGTTTTGTAGAGCTTGATAGGGTAGTGAAGATGCTGATAGATAACCCAGCGGTAGTTATAGAAATGAGTGCCCACACAGATAGCCGCGGCAGCGATGACTATAATTTTAAGCTTAGCGACAACAGGGCAAAATCTGTTATGGAATATATTTTAAGCAAAGG
>JAYVUJ010000498.1:0-4157 GCA_043788035.1 Ferruginibacter sp.
GTTAGTGTTGGTATTTCTTTTTTTCTTAATAAAAAAAGAAATAAAAAAAATTAAGGCTGCAAATAGAAAGGCTGAAATTTTAAGTGCGGGGCTAAAATCATAGAACCCGGCGGTGGAGTAGATTGGCTGCTTGATTATGCGGCCTCAAACAGCTTTGATTTCTTACCCCCCCCCCTTTGCATTTAAAATTTCTAGCACTTTCTATTTGAGGCCGTCTAGCAGCCCGCTGTGTAGTCGAGGTGTTTTAATAATATTGTAATGGGCTCCACTTGTATACGCCTTATACTTAGTGGTAAATGATGTAGGTCAGTTAGGCCCCACTTTTTTTCTTGATAAAAAAAGTATTAAAAAAATCAGCCCCGCCCGGATGAACCGGTTTGGCCGGGGCTCAAAATAAAAAGACTGTAAATTTAAAAGTTGCCCTAAAATCATCCGCCAGCTGGCGGACGTCGTTAGGTCCTACATTATTTGTTAACTAGCCCGGGCTCAATTCGCCAGCTAGCGGATAATTTCTTAACAGCCAACGTTTAAATTTTCCAGTACTTTTTATATGATGCCGTTACCAGTTTATGTTTTTGCGTGAAGTACTTACTACTATCATTTCATGTAACATTGCTGCCCATTGTTTTTAAAGAGTTCAATTAAAAATTCTTTTATTCTTTGTATACCCTATTCAAGAAAATACCAACGATGTAATTAAACACTTGTTATATGAAAAATTCCACCTTGTTTTTGCAACGTGCAGCTACTGCTTTGCACTGTAAACTTTTAAAGCCAATCAGGTTATTGTTATGTTTTAGCTTGTTGCTTGCCGCCACTGTAAAGGCGCAAGATCCTGCACAGTATGGAACGCCCTACACCAGCGTGCCCGACCCGAGGGATGTAAATATGTACCAGGTGCACAATCGCCCTTACAGTACTGCCGGTAATTTAGCAGGCGTAACTGCCAGGCTGGATGCCATTAAAGCACTCGGCATTAATGTAGTGTACCTAATGCCTGTTTATCCTGTCGGGCAAGATTCGCGGAGTTCTATTTCTCCTTATTGTATTAAAGATTTTAAATCGGTAGGCACCGAGTATGGCTCGCTTAACGATTTGCGTACGCTTGTAGATGGAGCACACAGCAAAGGCATGGCGGTTATACTGGACTTTGCCGTAAACGGAACCTCGTGGGACCATCCATGGATAACCCAGCACCCGGATTGGTACACCCAAAGCGGTGGCGTTATACAGCAACTGGCAACTTTTCCGGATGTGGCAGGGTTTAACTTTGCCAGTACCGCAATGCGTGCCGCAATGGTAGATGCTATGCGTTACTGGATATTTGCCGCAAATGTAGATGGCTACCGCTGCGACTTTGCCAACAACCCGCCACTTGATTTTTGGACAAACACCATTAGTAATTTAAGAAGCATTACCAGCCACAAAATATTAATGCTGGCAGAAGGGGACAGGCTGGAAAACCTTCAGACAGGCTTTGATTATAACTTCGGCGACAAATGGTATTACAATGGGATAAAAGCTGTTGCCAGTGGTACTGCTGTTACGCAACTGCAAACTACTACTACAACAGAATATACTTATGCCACCGGTACCCAGCAAGAAGTTAGGTACACCGCCAACCATGATACGGAAAGCGGTGCTACGCCTTTTAGCGTGTTCACCAACCATGCAGGCGTGGTGGTTAATTTTTTAGTAAGTGCCTACATGCGTGGCGTGCCTTTTTTAACCAGCGGGCAAGAAGTTGATTTTAACCAAACAATACCCTGGCCATACACAACTGTAAAAATAAATTTTGCCGCCAACACAAGTGCCGCGGCAGACTTTACCAAAGTACTTTCTTTTAGGAACAGCAGTTCTGCTATTCGCCGGGGTACAATGGCTGATTATTCTGATGCCAATGTTTGTGGGTTTACTAAAATTAATGGTACAGAAAAAGTAGTAGTGATGGCTAACTTACGCAACGCTACAGGTAGTTATACAATACCGGCAGCCCTGGCAGGCAGTTATGTTGATGCTTACACTAATGCAGCAGTTACATTAACGGCTGGCGCAACACAATCTTTCACCGCATTTCAATACATAGTCTTAACCAATGCCAATGTACCAGTGGTGCCAGTTACGGGGGTAACGGTCGATCCTGCTACTGCCTCTGTAAACGCAGGCTTAACTACGCAGCTTGCTGCAACGGTTGCACCTTCCAATGCCACCAACCAATCTGTAACGTGGGCATCGGCAAACACTGCCATTGCAACTGTAAGTGCAACAGGGTTAGTGACCGGCATTGCAGCAGGCACTGTTGTTATCACTTCTAAAACTGTAGATGGTGCTAAAACAGCTACCGCAATAATTACGGTTGCTGCTTCCAGTAATATTGTAGTACATTTTTTTAAGCCATCTGCCTGGGGCAGTACCATTAAAATATATTGGTGGAGTGCTTTACCCGCAGGTGTTTTAGCAGATGGAACCTGGCCTGGCGTAAACATGGTATCAGAAGGTACCGGTTGGTATAATTATACTTTTACCAACGTAACCTCTACCAACATAATATTTGATGATGGCACCAACCAATCAGCCAACCTTAACAGGGGCAGCACAGGCTGGTACCTACATACCACCTGGTATGATACTAACCCAGGCACGCCAGTTGCTGTTGCAAGCGTAACCGTAACGCCGGCAACCGCCACAGTAAACGCAGGTGCTACCCAGCAATTAACTGCCATAGTTTTGCCTGCCAATGCAACTACTTCAACGGTAGCTTATGCTTCCTCCAGCACTGCTGTTGCTACCGTAAGCGCAACTGGCTTAGTTACCGCTGTTGCAGGAGGCACTGCTGTTATAACCGTTACCACCACCGATGGTGCCAAAACTGCTACCAGTACTATAACAGTACCAGCTGCCGCAGGCACTACTTACTACCAAATATTGAACCGCTGGCAAGCCAATACTTATTTATATGATGGCGGCACCGGGCAGGTAAAATATGGCACTACGCCTGGCACAAGCACGAGCTACCAATGGGCCAAGGTAGATGCAGGCAGTGGCTTTGTATATTTAAAGAACCGTGCAACCGGCAACTATATGCATGTTGAAAACCAAACAGGTGCCGTACAATGCGGAGCCATTACACAAGGCTGGTACAGCGCCATGTGGTCGATTGCAGATGCTGGCACTCCCTACAATTATATTGAAAACAGGTGGCAAACAGCAGACTGGATAAATATAGAAGGGCTGCAGGGCTTTGCGCAATATGCGGGCACGCAACCAGGCTGGTTCAGCGCCATGTGGCAGTTTGTAAACCCCGTTGTTGCAAGGGTAGTTACCACTACTACTTTACAAAGCAGTATGCTGGCAAATAGCATAGTTAGTATCGCTAGGGTTGCAGCTGGCACTATTTATCCCAACCCTGCAACAGGGCATTGGTTTTATGTTGTGTTGCCTACTTTGCAACCAAAACAAAAAGCTACCGTTACCATTAGCGGTGTGGGCGGCAATAAAATGCAAGCCACGCAATTAAGCGCAAGTGGCCAGGTACAGCATCATTTAAACCGTGGTGTATATTTTGTAAGCATAGAAGCTGGACAATTTTCTGTAATCAAAAAGCTGGTTATAGAATAAAGTTTTTAGTAATGGTCCATTTAAATTTGATAGACTGCCGCCCTTTTTTAAGGGCGGCTTTTTAATGTGAGGGTGTTATAAAAATGCTTTTATTACGGGTTTATAACAATACTTATTTTTGAGATTAGATGTTACTTATGCAGGGCGTTATTGCCATTACTTTAAGCTAGCCGCTGCTTACTTTTTTTGGTAAATAAAATAACAAAATAATAAAGCCCGCCCGGATGAACCGGTTCGGACGGGGCCACCTTAATTAATCGCTTTAAACGGGGCTAAAAATAAAAAGGCTGAAAAATTATACGTTGCCCTACAATCAATGAACTCCCTGCCAGTCCCAAATTTTTTTGGTAACTAGTCCGAGCTTAAATAACGTTGATTTATTAACGGCCAACATTTAATTTTTCCAGCGATTTTTATTTAATACCATTACAAGCTAGTGTCATGTCAATTTAATAATGCCGTATATAATTTATACTTGTGTAAAAAAAGTAGGATAAAGTATAAAGTCACATTAAGTAAAGCAGAGTATGCTCCACTGA
>JAYVUJ010000499.1:0-3709 GCA_043788035.1 Ferruginibacter sp.
CAATATTGTACCAGTTTGAACAAGGCATAACAGCGGCAGAGCTCCCATTCGACAGTACCTTAAAAGATGAGCTTATCAATTATTATGACTTACCACAAATGATTAGTGCCGCACATATTGAGCTTTTGGTGGGTGAATTGGATGGCTCCATTATTGCAAGCGGCTATGCACGTATAGAACAAGCAAAGCCATACCTTAAGCATACTGCTTATGCTTACTTAGGGTTTATGTATGTGCTGCCAGCCTACCGGGGCAAAGGCATTAATAAAAAAATTGTGCAAGCTTTGCAACAGTGGGCAGTATCAGAAAACGTATTTGAACTTAGGCTCGATGTTTATTATGGCAATGAACCCGCTATAAAAGCGTACGAAAAGATTGGCTTTTCAAAACACATGATTGAAATGCGGTTGGCTACAGAGAAGTAACGTTAGCGTTTTGATATTGGTTACGTTTTATATAACTGTAAATTATAACGGTAATAATTTTGAGATAAAAATTACAATACCTCATTAAATTTTTAAGTTAATAAACGGAGCATGCCTTGAATGGCTATTTTTTTCGGCTCCAACTAAGCCTGCATACACATTATATTCTTTACCCGATTTCTGCACTTTATTATCGATATACATTTTCACTCTTATGCTTTATTCAGTATAGTATTATAGTGTCATAAAGCATTCCTTTTAATTTCTATAACGGCTATTAGTTTTACAAATAATTTTTTGTAATTATATAATTGCTTGAATTTCCATTTTTAAAAATCATGCAAACGTTTGCCTAGGTTTTGAATAATTAATTATGTTAAAGTAAAATATTATTAAGATTGCTGCATTTTACAAACGGTTGACATTAGTTTTAGAAGGAAAATTTTAAAGATGAAAATAAGTTCCAAAGTGTACTTATAAAATACTTAAAAAATGTATTGCGTGTTAATGCTGTTGCATGACAGAATAATTTTTTTAAAATGCTTAAAGCCTCCAATTGCGTTTTTCAAATGATGGTTTTAATTTTTACATAGTTGCATTAAAATTTATCTAGCTGGGCAGCATCAGCATACATAGTGAAATATAATACAGTCAATCAATTTTTATATTGCTCAAGTAAGTATTAATTAGATAACAAGGTGTTAGACGAACTAATTTTTTTTGATCATTTTTCTACAATAACCAAAACCAAATACTATGCATGTCAAATCCTTTTTTAAGCTATTCTTGTTTCCGGTACTCTTTGCAGGACTGTGTTAGGGAACTCAAAAAACTGATGCTCAGGTTGCGGCGCAGGCACAAAAAAGTATAACTGGTAAGGTTGTTGATGAAAATGGAGTAGGTTTAGCAGGAGTAAGTATAACCGTAAAAGGTACTTCAAAGGGAACTACAAGCGATTTGTTAGGCGTGTACAGTATTAGCTTAACCGATAGGAACCTGGTGCTTGTATTTAGTTCCATCAACTACACTAGGAAAGAAATAAAAACAGGCAACGTTTCTACGTTAAATGTGCAGTTGGCAATAGATCCAAAATCGAAAGATATGGGAGAGATTGTGGTGGTTGGTTATGGCACGCAACGAAAAGTTGATTTAACCGGTGCTGTAGGTTCAGTTACAAGAAAAGATATTATCAACAAGCCGTTTACCAGCCCTGACCAAATTTTGGGTGCCCGTATATCTGGCGTAAATATAGCCAACCGCAGCGGTGACCCCGGCGCACCAATTGATGTACGCATCCGTGGCGTAGCTACTGTTGGCAATAACCAGCCGCTCTGGGTAATAGATGGGGTACCACTTGTGCTTACATCGAACATTACAGTCAACACTGGCTCCTTTACAGAATCAAACCCATTAGCCTCTATAAACCCAAGCGATATTGAATCCATCGATGTCTTAAAAGATGCTTCGGCTGCAGCTATCTATGGCGCCCGTGCTGCAAACGGCGTAATTATAGTAACAACTAAAAGAGGTAAAGAAGGTAGCACGTCTTTAACATATGATGGATACCAGGGCGTACAGAATATACCTAAAAGCAAGCGGATAAGAGTGCTGGATGTACCCCAGTTTATCACCTTGAAGAAGGAATTGGGCAGAGACTTAACTTCCTTCAACGGGCAGCCTTTTGTTGATTGGCAAGGTGCCGTCTTTATAAAAAATGCATCTGTTAGCAACAATAACCTCTCCGTAAGCGGAGGCACAAAAAATGTAAATTTCAATGTAGGCGGCGGCATAATGAATTATCAGGGGCTAGAACGTGGGCAGTCTTTCAAGCGCATTTCTTTTAAAGCAAATTCCGATTTTAAAGTAGGAAAAGCCTTAAAATTCGGCGAGTCTGTTTTGCTTAGTTCTACCAACCGTGGCGTACAATCGGAGGGTGGTAATTTTGGGGCTTACAATGGTTCTTTAAATGCGCCTTACTTTAAGATTTATGACCCAACCGACCCTACCGGCTACAATCCTTTTAATAATACCACAGCCGGTGAAGGTGTCAATGCCTCCAATTATGTTTGGGCTACAGATGCCAGGTATAATGATACGCGTAGTGTAACAAAAAAAGTATTGGGAAATGTTTATGGAGAAATAGAACTCCTTAAAGACCTTAAATATAAAATGACTTTAGGTGTTTATTATAATGTTGGCGATGGTTACTTTTTTCAGGAAGCATCAGATATTGATTATGGCGGCGGCGTAAGAAGCTCTTTATTAGTGCAGGAAAGGCCAATAGAATTAACTACTACCATAGCCCACACGCTTAGTTACTACAAAGAATTCGGCAAGCACGACCTAACAGTTTTAGCGGGTGAGGAAGAGACAAATTTTAGGTATCATAAATTACGCTTGCAAGGCGGTTCTTTATTTAACACCGCTATCCGTTTTGCTTCTGTTGCCACTACGGTAGCCGGTGCAAACGAAGCAGACCAATGGGCGATAAGAGGTTTTCTTGGCAGGGTAAATTATGTATTTAACAATAAGTACCTCTTTACTTTTAACGTGCGGCGCGATGCTTCTTCCCGTTTTTCTAAAGCTAACAGGACGGGCGTATTTCCCTCATTTTCTGCAGGCTGGAGAGTGAGTGACGAAGCGTTCCTTAAAAACTCAAAAGCTATCAGTGACCTTAAATTAAGGGCAAGCTGGGGGCAGTCTGGCAACCAGTTTACAGGGCAAAACTTTTCTTATATCTCATAGTTAGCTACAACCATATTTTATGTACTTGGTACAGGGCAAAATGTTGTAAGAGGTCCGGCACCTATCATCTTTTCCAACAAAAACCTTAAATGGGAAACCATTACCCAGCTTGATTTTGGTGCGGACCTTGCATTCTTAAATAAAAAATTGGATGTAACAATCGACTACTATAAAAAAACTACCAAGGATGTATTGCTTAGCCTTCCGATACCTTATGTCTCCGGGAACTTTCTTCCTGCGGATGCAAATATTGGCGAGATACAGAATACAGGCATTGAACTTTCTGCCAACTACAGGAACCAGGTTGGTAATTTTCGCTACAGCTTTGGAGGAAATTTTACCACTATAAAAAATACGGTAATTAGCCTTGGAGGAATTCCTGATATTATTACAGGTACCGGTGGTGCACAGACACACCGCACAACTATTGGAGAGCCGCTGGGTTATTTCTATGGGTTTAAAACAGCTGGCATATACCAAAATGCCGCAGAGATTGCTAAGGCACTGCCAGATGCATATTCTGCTGGTATTAAACCGGG
>JAYVUJ010000500.1:0-7844 GCA_043788035.1 Ferruginibacter sp.
CTTTTATAGGGTCGTAAGTAAATGTAATAGCGTTTAATGTCTGGTCTTTAAAAGATGTTTCCTTAAAGTAATTTGTTAAATTGGTTTCTTTAATTACTGGCAAAATAAAGGATGACAATAAAGATGGCAGCCCAGCCTTTTTAATCCATATAGAATCTACTTTATTATTTATAGTAATAGTATGCAAAGGCGTTACTTGTAAAGAATCCAACAGTAGCAACTGCCCTTTTATAAAAGAAGTTACCGGAAAAAAGGAATCTTTTTTTACTTCTTCAATTTCAACTTGCGTAGCAGCAGGCAATGCTTTGTTAGAAGACGAGTTACAGCCAATAATTGCTATGCCGAGCATGGCTACAAAAAAGATAGATTTCATCCATTAAAATTAATAGAAAAGTTATTGTAAACAAAAAGCCGCTACAAAACTGCAGCGGCTACAAAACTATTTACAAAGATTTACATAGAAGTTAAAAATTTGGAAATGTACCCTTTTTTACCCTAAGCCTTATTTTATTAGTTTGGTGATGCCAAATTTTATACCGTAGGTAGTAAGTTTTTCTTGCACTGTATAGGTTTTGCTATTAGTAGTAAAGAGCTGCATACGAAACTCTGGACCAATTTGTAAGGTAAACCCACTTAATTTATAGCTTATAAAAGTTTCAAAACCTGCATTTAAGTTGAAGCGGTTTAAAAGAGAAGTTTCTTTTATGAAATTTCTTTTGTCTGAGGACACTACATAAGATTTTCCCCCGAACACAAACGTAGGCTGTATGGTTGTACCAACATTCCACTGCACAATATCGTTACCAGCAATTTTAAAATCTACACCCATTGGTATAGACAATTGGTAGGTTTCATTATGTAATTTAACTGGCGTAATACCGCCGTAATTTGAATATGGTGTTGTTCTTGCTGCCTGATAAAACTGCCCGGGCATTTCTTCGTTGCTAAATGTTATAGAAGTTGCTACAGGATGTGAATTTTCATAAGCATCTGTATTATACCTTGTATAATTTAATTGAAGCCCTGTTTTAATTTTTATTCCTTTAAATATCGGATAAATGATGCCAGCTCCAATTTCCACTCCCATAGAAGGATGTTGTATAACCTCTTTGTTGATATCCTGATCGGAAGGGATTACATTTTTTAAGCTTCTATATACAACAGATGGAGTAACGTAGAATTGCCAACCTAGCTTACCCGCCCATTTTTTAGCGCCGGGTTTATTGTACGAAGCATAATTTTCTATCCATGCCTTATCTGCATCGGATAAAAAGATTTCCTTTTTATTAGCCGCGTCTTTTTTCGCAATGGCTAACAAAGTAGCATTGCTGCTTACTGCTTTGGTTTTAACGTACTCAATATCAGCTTTTAAATTTTCCACCTTATCAGTTACAATACCCATATCGGTCCTGTCATTAGTTGGAATAATTGTAACTATTTTATGCTGTTCGGCAGAAGCATCGATGGAAACGCTATTTGTATTTTCAATTAAAAGTGCTGCAGGCAATATAACGGGGGCATTTTTTTGTTCACTACCAATTAGTTTGCTGTGGGCATTCGAAAATGATTTATCTGGAGCATCTCTTTCAGCAACAAAATTGGACGGATGACTATCTATTTGAACCGCATTTGCCCTTTTAGCTCGTAAGGTATTTTTTGCTGTATTAATTTGGTTGTAAAAAGCAATAACATTTTCATTTAAAGGGGTAATACCACCAACTAATTTATTATTGATAGAGTTTGATGAATTTTTGTTATTTGAAAAAGGTTTATTTGAATTAGAAGTAAAAATATAATTGGTATTGTTAAGAGCGTTATAACTAAGAGGGTTGCTATTATGATTTAAAGTAAAATTATTGTCATCAAAATTTTTATTAGGTAATGCGGTTTCAAAAAGATGATAGTAGGGAGAAGTAGTAATTGTAGCGGCTTGGTTTGCTGCAACGCTAGAAGTTGCTACAGTAGTTTGTTTGTTGCTGGTATTAAGGTATCCTACCAGCATCAATATAGAAATTAACGTAATACACATGGCTATGGAAGGCCATTTTTTGCCAGGATGAATGTTATTATAAATGCTGTGCCAAACTCTTTTAGTTGGGTACAGCTTAAATTCATCAGACCTATCCTTTAGCAATCGTTCAAAATCATCCATATCTAAATTTCTGTCCATCTTTCACAAAGTTTCTATTGGTTTTGGTAAATCTCAATCTTTGTTTTATCGGTTAGTTGCAGTTATTCCCATTTTAATAATGGCCTTGCTTTTTGGCTTTAATATTATATCGCGCTTTACTAAAATATCTTCCAGCATTGCTTTTGCCCTGGTGTATTGAGACCGGCTCGTGCTTTCTTCAATATCCAGCATTGTACCAATTTCTCTATGCGAATAACCTTCAATAGCATAAAGGTTTAATACGGTGCGGTAACCAACCGGTAAAAGCCTTATGCAGTCCACAACTTGTTTTGCCTGCATCACAGATGGAATATTCTCTTCCCTTATACCAACATCATTCGCAAAAGCAATATCTACGCTATCCGTAAACTTTTTATTTTTTTTGATAGAATTAATGCAAGTATGCACTATAATCCTTCTTATCCATCCTTCCAGGGCCCCTTCATTACGGTATTGACCAATTTGAGAAAAAACCTTTATAAAACCCTCTTGTAGCATGTCTTCAGCATCTTCCCTATTTTTACCAAATCGATAGCATACCCCTAACATTTTAGGGCTAAAATGGGCATACAAAGAATCTTGCGCATTGGCATTATTTTCGACACATCCATAAAGCATGGCTTCTTCCGTCATATTTGTGCTTGGTTTAACACTTTAAATATAGACAATTTGATTGTATTTTTAGCTGCTTTAGCTATAAAATATTAACAAACTACCAAAAAATATGTAATTTAATCTAATACGGGAGCAGGTTTTAGCGCGAGTCAATTCGTTTTTTCGTTATTAAATTATCTGCACAAAATTTAATTTGATAGAATCCCGCAAGTTCATTGCCCAATTTGTACCAACTACCTTTTAATTTGTACTTGCTATTGCCATTTTATATATCCATAAATAAGGCTTCGAGGGCATATATTTTTTTAAGCTGTCTTCGTTGTTTCCGCTAATTTTTTATATTGGTTACCAATTTTATAACTTCCCAAAGCATAAAAATTAAGCTCCTCTTTACCTTCTCTTATAAAATTACCCAGCCCTCATGCAACGGGCCGTATTTTTGGATACCATGGATAAATGGTATTGGTGATAGGGCAAATTTAATAGTTTGTTTTAAAATAAAATGTACGCTATCTGGGATTCCATAAAGCCTTTTAATATTATTTGCTGATAAATTTGGCCCAAGCCTAAATTTTTTTAAGGTGTATCAACCGTAGGAAAATAATAATAACCAATAGTATTAGCAAGCTTTTCTTTACTATATTTCCTCTTTCAATAGGTAATTTATAAAATAATTACGGTTTGGTTAAAATATCACCGGTCATTTCCATCGGTATTGGCAGGTCCATTATAGATAATATGGTTGGCGCAATATCGCCTAATTTACCACTCTTCAAAGTCCCCTTCCATTCTTTGTCGATTACAAAAAACGGCACCAGGTTTAAAGAATGTGCTGTATTAGGCGTGCCATCATCATTAATTTCATAATCAGCATTTCCATGGTCGGCTAAAACCAAAATGGTATAGTCGTTCGCAAGGGCTGCGGTTACCACTTTTTCTACACAGGCATCTACTGTTTCAACAGCTTTAATTACGGCTTCCCAAACGCCTGTATGCCCTACCATATCTGCATTAGCAAAGTTTAGGCAAATAAAATCTGCTGTTTGCTTTTCTATTTCCGGTATAATTGCTGCTGTTAATTCAATGGCGCTCATTTCTGGCTGCAGGTCGTAAGTAGCCACTTTTGGCGATGGCACCATAATCCTTTTTTCATCTGTAAAAGGCAGTTCCCTGCCACCGCTAAAAAAGAAAGATACATGGGGGTATTTTTCTGTTTCCGCAATACGGATCTGTATTTTTTTACTTTGCTCCAAAATTTCACCCAGCGTATTAACCAAGTCATCGTTTTGAAAAACCACATTCACATTTTGAAACGAAGCATCATACTGCGTCATAGTGGTATAATTCAAATTCAATTTATGCATGTCAAATAAAGGCATATCTATCTGCGTCAGCACTTCTGTAATTTCACGGCAACGGTCTGTCCTAAAGTTAAAGCTGATCACTACATCGCCATCTTTAACTTTTGTATCTGCAACATTGGTATTTATAATTGGCTTAATAAATTCATCGGAAACATTTTCAACATAGCTCTTTTTTATCGCACCTATAATATCATCTGTTTGCAGCCCAATGCCTTTCACTATTCCGTCGTATGCCAACTTTACTCTTTCCCATCTTTTATCCCTATCCATTGCGTAATAACGTCCAGTAATAGTAGCAATGTTACCTGTACTTTTTTCCAGGTGTTGTTGCAGCTCTGTTAAAAAGTTTAAACCGCTTTTTGGGTCGGTATCGCGCCCATCGGTAAAGGCATGTACCAAAACATCTTTTAAGCCTTCGGTAGCGCAAAGCGATGCTAATGCTTTTACATGGTTTATGTGCGAGTGTACACCGCCATTGCTCACAAGCCCTAATAGGTGCAAGGTTTTATTATTTTCTTTTGCATAACGGATGGATTTTAACAAAATAGGGTTTTGTTGAAATTCGCCACTGCGGATGGCTACATTAATACGTTGCAGCTCCTGGTAAACAATCCTTCCGGCACCCAGGTTAAGGTGGCCAACTTCACTATTGCCCATTTGCCCCTCTGGCAAGCCAACATCTTCACCACAGGTAATTAAAGTGGAGTTAGGGTATTTTTGGTAAAGGGAAGTAACAAATGGCGTATTGGCATTTTGGATGGCATCGCTGCTTTTAATTTTGCCCAATCCCCATCCATCCATTATTATCAGTATCACTTTTTTATTTTTCATAGGTCAAAACTACATTTTTTGCAGCTTTATTAAGAGAGTTATTGTCTATATAATATAACACTGGCTTACAATAAACAATAATATCTTTGGTTGGCACGTTTTTCGTAAAACATAAAGTATAAATAATTATATGAAAACTTTTTTTACACTTTTTTCTATAACCGTAATCTTATCTTCTTTTACAGGGCGTGTTGGTATTGATGATGTTATAGGAGCTATGAAAACCGGCAATGCAACGCAGGTTGCAAAGTTTTTTGACATAAATATTGAGATAAGCGTTAACGATAAAAGCAATAGCTACAGCAAAAGCCAGGGAGAGTTGGTGTTAAAAGATTTTTTTACAACCAATGTGGTCAAAAGTTTTGATGTGATCCATAAAGGCGAAAATGCAGGTTCTCAATATTGTATCGGCACGCTGGTAACAAAGGGCGGCACTTTTAGGGCTACCATATTCATGAAACAAAAAGGCGACCAGCAGGTTTTGCAGGAGCTGCGTTTTGAGAATCGTTGATTTATTTAGTTTTAATATTAATTATAGCCTGTAAGAGTTTTTCTTTACAGGCTTTTTATTTTTTAGATTTGCAGTATGGATTATAACGAGCAATTGCAACAGTTAATAAAAAATGCCCTTGCGGAAGATATTGGCGATGGCGACCATTCTACTTTATCTAGCATAAATGGCGATGCTCAAGGCAAAGCCGTATTAAAAATTAAAGAAGATGGCGTGCTGGCAGGCGTGGAAGTGGCAGAAAAAATATTTAGGTTTATGCAGCCGGGTATTATTTTTACCGCTTTTAAAAAAGATGGTGATAAAATGAAATATGGCGAAACTGCGTTTGAAGTAACAGCCAAAGTGCACACTATTTTACAAACCGAAAGGTTGGTGCTAAATACTATGCAGCGCATGAGCGGTATAGCCACGCTTACTAAAACTTATGCAGATAAATTAAAGGGCTACACCACAAAGTTGCTGGATACAAGAAAAACTACGCCCAACTTTCGTTTATTAGAAAAAGAATCGGTACGTATTGGCGGCGGCGTAAACCATAGGTTGGGCTTATACGATATGATAATGCTAAAAGATAACCACATTGACTATTGTGGCGGTATTGAAAAAGCCATCAACAAAGCTTACGGATATGTACAGGCTACTAAGCCAGGCTTAAAAATTGAAGTTGAAACAAGAAGCATAGAGGATGTAAAAAAAGTAATGGCAGTTGGCAAAGTAGATAGGATTATGCTTGATAATTTTACGCCAGAGCTAATAACTGAAGCGCTTAAAATTATTGGCAAAAAATATGAAACCGAAGCCAGTGGCGGTATCAACTTGGGTAATATTGAAAGTTATGCGGCAACGGGGGTAGATTTTATTTCAAGCGGCGCAGTGATACACCAGGCAAGGAGCCTTGACTTGAGCTTAAAAGCAGTAACTATTTAATTGATGTGCTTGCCTGTTTTAGCTGTTACTGGTTAGGCATAAGGTAGCAAATTAAAGAGGTGTACCAAAAAGGTATGACGTTGAAAGGAGTGACACAAGAATGCCGAAAAAAGCTGTGTATTTGCCAGGACAATAATAGCAGCCGTAAATTTTATAAAAGATCAATAAATACCAATGGCACAAAAAAAAATAAGTTCGTTAGGGGGGCTGGTCTACTCGACCGACCCAAATTTTAAATTGGAAGAAGAACGCCTCAATGAGGAAGAAACATTGCTGCCACACCAACAAAAAATTAAAGTAAGGCTTGATAAAAAACACCGTGCAGGCAAAGCGGTAACCTTAATAGAAGGCTTTGTGGGCATAGAAGCTGATAAGCAAGAGCTAGGTAAAAAACTAAAAGCTTTTTGTGGTACTGGGGGCTCTGTAAAAGACGGAGAAATAATTGTGCAGGGCGATAACAGGGACAAGATTTTACAATGGCTGCAAAAAAATGGCTACACCAATATAAAGAAGGTGGGCTGATATTTACTAGCCTAAACGCAGGATATTAAGTTAATTTTACACAAAGCAAACCAATACAATGGTCTCAAAAATATCCGAAGGAATAACAGTGAGCGTTGAAACCTTTTACCAGCCTGAGTATAGCAACCCATCTGCGAACGAATTTATGTTTGCTTACAGGATAACTATTCAAAATAGCAATGCGTATGCGGTAAAATTATTACGCAGGCATTGGTACATTTATGACGCTACCGGCAGTTTGCGGGAAGTAGAAGGTGAAGGCGTTGTAGGGGTTCAGCCACAAATAAACCCGGGCGATGAATATAAGTATGTAAGTGGCTGCAATATGCGTACAGAAATGGGCAAAATGTATGGCACTTACCTTATGGAAAATATTAACAACAACAAACAATTTACTGTTACTATCCCTTCATTCGAAATGACGGTACCATTTAAAATGAACTAATAACTTATCTTTAGATTGCTCGACCTTAACTTGCTGTTTAGCTTATCAAATATATATATTCAAAATGACGAAAATAACATTCGACAATAGTAACAATCAGTTTTATCAAAGCCTTAAAGTTGCTGTCGACCAATATTTTGAGGGAAAAAAAATTAAGAAAACCGGCGATTGGCGGTTGTATATAAAAACAATAACATTAGTTGGCGCTGCAATCATAATATACTTAAGCCTTATGTTTTTAAACATCAGCGCCTTGCCTGCTTTATTGCTTTGTGCTGTTTTAGGTTATGTGTTTGCCTGCATAGGTTTTGCGGTAATGCACGATGCTAACCACGGCAGCTACAGCACCAGGCCATGGCTAAACGATGCGCTTGGCTTAACCGCAAACGCATTAGGGGCCAGCTCATTTTTTTGGAAACAAAAGCATAATATTATCCACCACACTTATACCAATGTTGA
>JAYVUJ010000501.1:0-4604 GCA_043788035.1 Ferruginibacter sp.
GCATTTTATTTAAAGATATAACCAGCGAAGCTGGCATTTTGTGGAAACACAACGAAAACGATTTTGTAGATTTTAATATTCAGCCATCCATTCCGCACATGGTATCTACGCAAGGACCTAAAGTTGCGGTGGCAGATGTTAATAATGATGGACTGGATGATTTTTTTATTTGTGGCGCACGCGACCAGGCAAGCGCTCTTTTTATACAAAATAAAAATGGTGTTTTTATTGAGCAGCAACGGGCACTTTTTGCAGCAGATTCTGTAAGTGAAGATGTGAACGCCTTATTTTTTGATGCCAACGGCGATGGTTATCCTGATCTGTATGTTAGCTGCGGAGGCAACGAATTTTGGGGTAATCAAAAGCAGATACAGGATAGGTTATACCTTAATAATGGCAAAGGCCAATTTACAAAGTCTAACGGGTTGCCATTATTTTATGGCAACAATTCTGTAGCAGTTGCTGCAGATTTTGATAGAGATGGAGACATGGACCTTTTTGTAGGCGGCAGGGTAATTTCTAAAAGATATGGTGATATACCGACATCGTACTTATTGGTAAATGATGGCAAGGGAAATTTTAAGATTGCTCCTGATACAATTGCTCCACATCTTAACAAAACGGGCATGGTTACCGATGCCGTGTGGACAGATATAAACATGGATGGCTGGCCCGACTTAGCTATTGTTGGAGAATGGATGCCCGTTACTTTATTTATAAACAACAAGGGGAAATTAAAAGATATAACTACGGCGGAAGGGCTTGAAAAAACAACCGGGCTATGGCAATCAATTAAAGCTGAGGATATAGACAACAATGGTTACCCAGATTTACTATTGGGCAACTGGGGAGAAAATTCTAAATTAAAAGCAAACGAAGCCTACCCGCTTACAATGTATGCAGGCGATATGGATAACAATGGATCCTTCGATCAGGTATTGGCGGTTGCTAAGGAAGGAAAATATTATACGTTTTCAAATAAAGAAGATATAGAAAAACAGTTTCCCGGCATTATAAGAAAACAGTTTGAAGGCTATGCGCAAATGGCAGGGTTAACGGTTCAGGAAATTTTTGGTGAGCACTTAAAAACAATGGTCAAATTAACCGCCAATACACTTTCTACAAGTATTGTATGGAACGATGGTAAAAGCTACAAAATCGAAAGAATGCCTGACCCTTTTCAATGGTTTCCGGTGTTTGCGTGGAGTGTTGCAGACTTTGACAAAAATGGGTATAAAGATATTTTAGCAGCTGGAAACTTTTACGGCGTTATACCGTTTGAAGGAAGGTACGATGCAGGTTACGGACAAATTTTATTATACAAAAACAATAAAGCGTATAATACACTTTCCCCTTTTGAAGCGGGGTTAAAATTGGATGGAGAAGTACGGTCGATACAAGCCTTGCGAACTATTAATAAAAGAAGGATCTATTTAGTGGCCAGAAACAATGCAACACCAAAAATGATAGAAATGACCCGGAAGTAAGGGTAATTTTTTATAAAAAAAACAAATGAAATTATTAGTAAAATGGATCAATAACTTGGTAGCTTTTGCTGTAATGAGCTCCCTACTTTTATGCTGCTCGCCAAACAAAATATATTACGAGCCCGGTGTTGAGGCTATAACAGGTGTTGCGAATAGCATGACAGAGTTGATGGTGAACGACGTTACCAACCCACCGCTGGCGGCACGTTTTTTTGCGTACACCATGCTTGCAGGTTATGAAGTTGTAAGCAAAAATGATTCTTCTGTAAAGAGCTTTATAGGTATATTAAACAATTACCCTATTATACCAAAGCCCACTATTAAAAACTATTCATGGCACCTTGCGGCCATTTGTGCCATGCTCCAAACTGCGTCTGCACTTCAGCCATCGGGTAAACTATTGCAGGTTAAAATAAAAGCCGTAACAGATAGCTGTTATCAAAAAGGTATGTCGCAAAAAATGATAGACAGTTCTACAGCATATGCAACAATAATTTCAAAAGCGATATTGGCTTATGCAAAAACAGATGGTTATAGAAATATCAGTAATTTTATCCGGTATACCCCGCAGCAAAAAGAAGGCTTTTGGTATCCAACCCCTCCTGGTTTTTTTTCTGCGGTAGAACCTTATTTTAATCGTATCAGGTCATTCTCATTAGACTCTGCTGCTCAGTTTAAACCGTCGCCGCCTGCGCAGTACAACATCAACAAAACAGCAGCTTTTTATAAACTTGCCACAGCTGTTTATACTGCACATGATTCACTCACGGAAGAACAAAAAATAATGGCCGCTTTTTGGGATTGTAATCCTTTTGCGCTGGAAGATGAAGGTCACTTAAAAATTGGCGTAAAAAAGATCTCGCCCGGCGCACACTGGATAGGCATTGCCAGTATAGTATGTAAAGCAAAAGGAGTGTCTTTTAGTAAAGCGTTGCTGGTACATACAGTATTAGGCATCACTTTGCTGGATGCTTTTTTAAGTTGCTGGGATGAAAAGTACCGCAGCAACAGAATACGGCCTGAGTCGGCCATCCGCAAACTTATAGATCCGGGCTGGAAGCCATTTCTGCAAACGCCTCCTTTTCCGGAATATCCAAGCGGGCACTCGGTCATATCTGGCGCAGCCGCTGAAATCTTAACTCATTATTTTGGAGATGATGTAGCTTTTACTGATACAACGGAAGTGCAATACGGTGCTGGTATACGCCAGTTTAGATCTTTTAGGCTGGCTGCGAACGAAGCCGCACTTAGCCGCTTTTACGGCGGCATACATTTTATGGATGCTATTGATAACGGCCTTATTGAAGGAAGTAAGATCGGTGCCCATGTTATTGAAAAAGTTACCAATCCTTAAATAGGTGTATTAAAAATATAGGTGTATCTCCTGAGATTGACTGTCCTTTTTCAAAAATAAGCCCTACAATTTTTCTTTAGTTTTATAAACAAAGTTTTGCCATAAATAAATAAATAAATAAATACGGTGCCAAAAAACAATATCAAAAATCTTAAAAAATTATGTTGCATGAAAAAAATTATTGCTGCTATTACAATTTCTTTATCGCTATTTAAAATAGGGTATACGCAAACAATCGCTGCTGCTATAGAACCTGTTAGCTTTTCAAAAGTTACTATCACCGATAAATTTTGGGCGCCTAAAATAAAAAATGTAAGTGAAGTTACCATACCTGTTTGTATAGATCAAACAGCGGTTAAAACGCCTCGTATACGCAACTTCGAAAAAGTAGCACGGAAGAAAGGCGAAAAACATGAGGGTATATATTACGATGATTCGGACGTGTACAAGGCTTTGGAAGCTATTGCGTATTCGTTAAAAAACCATCCCGACAAAAATATTGAAAAAACTGCCGATGACTGGATAGATAAAATAGCTGCGGCACAATTGCCTGACGGCTATTTAAATACTTACTTTACCTTAAGCGGCTTGCAAAACCGATGGACGGATATGGAAAAGCATGAGGACTATAACGCTGGTCATTTAATAGAAGCCGCTGTAGCTTATTACAGCATTACCGGCAAAAGAAAATTGCTGGATGTGGCCATACGTGTTGCCGATAATTTAGACAGTACTTTTCGTTTGCAAAATCGCCACTGGGTTACCGGGCACCAGGAAGTTGAACTTGCTTTAGTAAAATTATACCATGCCACTAGCAACAAAAAATACCTTGATCTTGCAGACTGGTATTTACAGCAACGCGGCCATGGCTATGGCAAAGGTGTAATTTGGGACGAATGGAAAAACCCCGATTATTGCCAGGATAAAGTGCCTTTAAAAGAGCAGAAAGAAATTACTGGGCATGCGGTGAGGGCAATGTATTTGTACACGGGTGCGGCTGATGTTGCCGCAGCAAAAAATGATACAGGTTACATGAAGGCAATGAAAAATGTTTGGGAAGATGTGGTGTATAGAAATATGTACATTACCGGAGGTATTGGCTCATCGGGCAGTAACGAAGGATTTAGCAACGATTACGATCTGCCTAACGAAGATGCTTATTGTGAAACTTGCGCTTCTGTAGGCATGGTATTATGGAACCAGCGTATGAACATTTTAACAGGCGAAAGCAAATATATAGATGTGTTGGAAAAAAGTTTGTATAATGGTGCTCTGGATGGTTTGTCTTTAAGCGGCGACCGCTTTTTTTATGGTAATCCGCTTGCCTCTAGTGGCGGTAATAAAAGAAGCGAATGGTTTGGTACGGCTTGTTGCCCATCTAACATTGCAAGGCTGGTAGAATCTTTAGGTAATTATATCTATGCTAAAAATAACAACGGTATTTGGGTAAATCTTTTTGTTGGAAGCAATACCAGTATTGATCTTAAAAATAATAAAATCACTCTGGTACAACAAACTAAATACCCATGGGATGGCGATGTGCAGTTAACGGTTTCACCGCAAAAAAAAGCAATTTTCGAGTTACATATTCGCATACCAGGCTGGGTCCAAAACCAGGCTTCGCCGGGTACTACGTACCACTTCTTAGATAGCTCATCGCAAAAATATTCAATAACAGTTAATGGTAAAAATGCTGCTTACACAATGGTAAATGGTTATGCAGTAATTAATAAAAATTGGACGAAGGGCGATGTAGTAGCTAT
>JAYVUJ010000502.1:0-2055 GCA_043788035.1 Ferruginibacter sp.
AGCCCCATGTATACCGCCATAGCATTTGCCGCCTGGCTGCCCGATGCATACTGCTTTATTGCTTTATTAAAGTATGTTTTATTGAAAGCTAACTTTACATTGTTTGCTAAAATGCCATAAGCTTTGGTATCCTTATTTTTGCCTAATAGTTTTGCTACTTTATTAATGATAACAAGGTCGTAATAATAGATGGCGGTGGCAGTTACCCCTTTGGGCGTTAGCTGAGATTCGCCTGGATCTCCAGGCCCAATATCGTACCAATCGCCTAGCCCGTAGGCTAAAATATTATTAACGGATTTATTTTGCAGGTAGCCAATGTACCGCTGCATCATGGGGTAAGCCTCTTCTAGAACTTTTTTATCGCCGTACCACTGATATACATACCAGGGAAGGATAACACCGTTGCTACCCCACTCGGGAGAATCCCTGAAACCGCCGTCGAAATGCCTATACTCGGGTGCAATATCCGGCACCAGCCCATCTTTTGTTTGTGCGTTCATCATATCCTTCACAATTTTTTTACAAAGGCTTGCAATACCATAATTATATCTTATTGATGGACCAACCAAATGCGCTTCTTCTAGCCAGCCCAATTTTTCCCGGTGCGGGCAATCGGTAAACACACTTGCCATATTGCTTTTTATAGCCCAATTTATCAAAGTAAATATGCGGTTAAATAAATCGTTTGAACAAGAAAATGAACCGGTAGTTGTAGCGGAATTACGGGTATGCAAGCTTTGTAAATTGATGATAACAGGTAATTCACTTTTAGCAACCGTAGTATCATCTTCCACCTGGATATACCGAAAGCCATAGTAAGTAAACTGGGGCTGCCATGTTTCTACGCCATCCCCTTTTAAAGTATAATTAAAATATACGGGCGCGCCAATGGCATCCTGGGTTACAAGCCCATCATCTGTTACAAGTTCGGCGGGCCTAAGTTTTATCACGGTTCCTTTTTTACCCGATACAGAAATGCTAAAAATACCGGATGCATTTTGCCCAAAGTCATACACGTGTATACCTGGTTTGGGATGCGTTATTTTTTTTATTGAAAAGGTATCAAATATTTTTAGTGGCGGTGCGGTTTGTGCATTCAGTGTTGGTACGCCATCAACAATAAGTGGTATTTTCCAGGCGCTATCATTAAAAAGAGGCAGGTCCCATTTAGACTGCTCCAGGTTGGCATCATGGTCTTCACCACCATAAATACTGGAGAATGTAATTGGGCCCGGCGTTGTTTTCCAAGATGAATCACTGACAATATTTTCGGATGAGCCATCTTCATACTCCAGCTTTACGAGGCATATCATTTTTGGATAACCATATGCTACAGTAATTTTTCGGTACCGCTCACGGGGCGTAAAATAGAATCCATTACCCAGCATAACACCCAATGCATTACCACCTCGCACTAGTTGGTCAGTAATATCAAAAGTTACATACAGGGCGTGCTTATCATATTGCGTCCAGCCAGCATCTAAAAAATGGTCGCCTACTTTTTTACCATTCAGCCTTAAATCAAAGTGGCCTAAGCCTGCAATAAATGCAGTAGCTTTTTTAAGTTGTTTTGTCAGGGTAAATTCTTTTCTAAATAAGGGAAGTACCTCTTTTTCCGACCTGAAGACTGAGTCTCCATCATCATTGATACCGGGCACAATACGTAACGAATCCGCTAGTTTTTTATACGCGATCCATTGGGCATTTTTCCAATCTTGCTTTGTGAGCAGCCCCATCTGCCAACTTGCTGTACTACTCCATAAAGAAGTTTGTTTTAAATTATCCCATACCATGGCCTTCCAATAATAAGTATGGGTTGCCTGTAGTTTTTTGCCATTATAACTTACCTGTATCGATTGATTGGAAATAACCTTTTTTGTATCCCACACATTCCCGATATTTTTTTGAAGCAGCGCAGTATCATCCGCTACTAAAATGCGGTAAGCCGATTGCGCTACATTTCTTTTTGCAGAAAATAGCTGCCAGCTAAATTGAGGATGTTCGGCTTCAATACCCAAAGGCTTTGGCTCGTATTCGCATTGAAGGTTAGCGATA
>JAYVUJ010000503.1:0-23394 GCA_043788035.1 Ferruginibacter sp.
ATTTTAAATGCATTTCTTAAAAACATAACTACATGAAAATGAAAAAATTATACATAGTAATAGTTTTTTGCATGTTTGTATGCCGGCATGCAACAGCCCAATTGTATATTGATAATGCAACTTTTATTATACAGCCGGGTGCTACTGTAACCGTGCAGGGAGATATTAACAGTAACACTGATATACAGGGTACTGGCAAAGTGCTTTTAAAAGGTGCGGCATTGCAAAACGTAAATATGGCAGGTTTTACAATACCTAACCTGGAAATTGATAATGCCTTAAATGCTAGCCTAATAAGTAATACAAAAATTGGAGGCAGCCTGCTGTTTACAACCGGAAAAATTATATTAGGCGCTAATAACCTTACCCTTGCTGATGTTGCTACTGTAAGCGGGCAAGGCACGGGAAAATTTATTGAGACAGATGGAACTGGCCAGGTGATAAAAAACCTTAGCGCAGATGTTGCCGCTACTGAGATACCAATTGGGTTAGGTACAAGCTACCGCCCGGCATTTATTACTTCAACGGGCACTTATTCAAGTGCAGCTATTGGTGTTAAAGTGGTAGCACAGAGCGATATTAACAAACCTCCTATGATATCTGATTATTTAGCAGTAAACTGGCCGATAACTAAAACTGGTGTAACTGGGACTGTTGCTGTTGCAGGCCAATATCTTGATGTTACTGATATTTCAGGTACTGAAACAAATTTAAGAGGTTACTTTTTCGATGGCTCGGACTGGTCATCTGCCGGCGAAACACATGATGCTACTTTACATAGAGCCGGCGCACCCATTACAGCTGCAACTGGTGAAATAACCGGGTTGGATAAATTTACGCTTACTAAAGCTAAAGTGTTTTTACAAGGAGCTTACAATACAACAACAGGTGTAATGAGCGATGCCTTAAGGACGCCCACTAACCTTATACCACTTACAGCCCCATACCGTAACGCCCCTTATAATTTTGCTGAAGTTGCTAACCCTACAGCCGAAACAGCTGCTGCCAGTGTGTTTACAGACCAATCTAACGTAAACAACAATATTGTTGACTGGGTTTTTATTGAATTAAGGAACAGCACTGTACCGCCGGGCAATACCGTTTTACAAACAAGAAGTGCCCTTTTAAAAAGAGATGGTAATATAGTTGATGTTGACGGCGTAAGCCCCGTTACATTTAATAATACCCCTGATGGCAACTACACCATTGCAGTGCGCCACCGTAATCATTTAGGCATGAGTGCAGACCCAGCTACTAATTTGTTAGCATTGAATGAAAGGAAATCTACCGCTGTTTTGTTAGATTTAACAACCGCAGGTGCTAAGATTTATGGTACTGCTGCAGCCTTTGCTATTGGTGGTGGTAAAAATTTATTATGGGCTGGCAATGCGAATTTTAATACAAATGTAAAATTTGTAGGCTTGGCTAATGATAAAGACTTTATTCTTATCAATACGCTTAACAATAACCCTGCACAAGTAATTTCAAATGTTTATAGCCCGGCTGATTTAAATATGAACGGGGTTGTCCGCTTTGTAGGCTTAAATAACGACAAAGATATTTTACTGATAAATGTATTAAAAAACACACCATCGAACCAAACTGTTGAGGCATTACCAAATTAATTCCATTATCCACATTCAATTACTTTCAATTAATCAAATGAAAAAACTTTTTACTTTACTCACTTTTGTTTCGTTTTGTTTTAATAGCTATGCACAAACAATGCAAGCAAGCATCGGAACAGGCTCGCAATCAAACAGGGTTAAAATTTACTTACGGTCTACTACTACTTTAACTGCTCATATTTCAACATTGCAGTTTAACATAGGCATTCCTACAAGTACAACTACTACAGCACCCAGTATGACCGTGACTTCCGCTGCATTCGGTATTTTATGGACTGTATCACCTGCTTACAGTGATGGCGGCTTTTGGAATTATAATTTAATTACATCCAACAATTTTACCAATAATTTCACTGCGAATATAGAGCAAGAGGCTATGGAGGTTAATTTTACGAACGGCGTGCCAAATTCAGGTAATGTTTCTTTAGTTACCTTAAACGGAGGTGGAATATCTCCTAACAATGCACTTTTCTTTTGTTCCGGAGATATTTTTTCAAATGGGATGAGTAACTTATACTATACAAGATCAGGGGTTACTGTTGATAATAAAGATAGTTACACATCAGGGCAGGGTGCAGCTACAGGCACGTCAGCGGGTACATCATCTGCCACAATATCCAGCATTATCCTCCCTGTAAAATTCATAAGCTTTACTGCCGTTAAAAAAGATAACAGCGCAATATTAAATTGGCAAATTGAAGATGAAACTACACTTACCGACCATTACGAAGTAGAAAGAAGCTTTACTGGCACTGGCTTTGAACCAGCAATTGCTATACCTGCAAAAAATAATGGAAAGTCTTCTAACACCTATACTTTTACGGATAATAACTTATCATCTTTACGTTCATCAGGAGTTGTTTACTACCGTGTTAAGCAGATAGATAAAGATGGCAGAGCCGTTTATACTGATATAAAAAAGGTTACTATAGATGGTAAGGTATTAGCCGCTTCTATTTATCCTAACCCGGTAAAAGGAAATGCTACCTTATCTATCAACCTGGTAAACAATACACCGTTTACCATTTCTATAAGCGATGCAAGTGGCAAAAAAGTACAATATATACAATCGGAAGGCTTAAAAGGACTAAACACAAAATTGATAGACTTCTCTGCTTTAGCTACAGGTAGCTATAGGGTCCAGGTGCAGTCTTCAACTGAAACAATTACACTGCCGGTGGTAAAAGCTAACTAAGAAATTATAAGATAATAAAGCAAAAGCCCTGTCTATCGATGGAACTTTTGCTTTTCCCCATCCCCTGCAAGTATGTAAAAAGGCAACGTTCGCTTTGTATGGATAGCTTTGTATTTGCCAAAACAAAAAGTGAAGCCACGTAAAAAATTGCAACCAAAATAAGGTAAAAGTATAAGAACAATAAAACCGGCTATTAACCGGCTTTATAAAAATTGTACTTTTTTTTATTTAGATAGAGAAAGCGGTATCAATAATTTCCAACTGTTCTTTAGCATGCACTTTTGAAAAGCCAGTTGCTGTAGAAGCACTCTGCGTGCGGCTTATAATAAAAAAGTTGATGTTTTTTAAATTCATGCGCAAAAAAGTGGCGGCACCCATATTTAAGGGTTCTTCCTGTACCCAATACCAAATTGCCCTGTTATATTTTTTGTACAATGCGTCTAACTGGTTTTGTGGTATGGGATAAATTTGTTCCAGCCTTATAATCGCAACATCTTTCCTATTATCTTTCAATTGCCTTTCTGCCAGGTCGAAATATACTTTGCCGCTACAGAATAATACTTTCTTTACTTCATCTGTATTTTCCACAAAAACATCATCAACCACTTCTTTAAACTTGCCAGCAGTAAACTCGCTTTTTAAGCTATAACTGCCAGGGTGGCGAAGATTTGCTTTTGGTGAAAAGTTGATCAGCGGCTTTCTAAAGACCCAGGTTAATTGCCTGCGGAATGCGTGGAATAAATTGGCTGAAGTGGTGATGTTGGTAATAACTACATTCAATTCGGCACACATCTGTAAAAAGCGTTCCATCCTTGCGCTGCTATGTTCTGGCCCTTGCCCTTCGTAACCATGCGGCAATAGCATTACTACGCCATTCATGCGCTGCCACTTGGTTTCAGCGGCAATAATAAACTGGTCTATCATGGTTTGAGCCCCGTTGCAAAAATCACCAAACTGTGCTTCCCAAACCACTAACGAATTTGGGTTGGCCATAGAGTAGCCATATTCAAAACCCAATACGGCGTACTCGCTCAACAAAGAATTATAAATCCGGAAAGGGGCTTGTGCTGCTGTAAAATGATCAAGGCGGTTGTATTGTGCATTATTTACTTCATCATACAAAACGGCGTGGCGATGGCTGAACGTGCCGCGTTTTACATCCTGCCCGCTCATGCGCACATCTTTTCCATCAATTAACAAACTACCGTAGGCCATCAGTTCGCCGGTTGCCCAATCTACTTTTTGCTCATCGGTAAATAATTTTATTTTATCCTGCAACAGCTTTTCAACCTTACGCAACGGCTTAAAGTCAGCCGGCCATTTCATCAACCCATCAAACAATAATTGAAAATTAGCTTCGCTGATAGCGGTAGATGGCGATGCGTCAAAATCTGCGGCAGTAGCTTTTCTTAGCGTGTTCCAAACTATTTCCGGCTGCTGGTAGCTGTAAGGCAGTGGATGCTGTTTTACTTCGTCCAGCCTTTCCTGCAAGTCTGCCAAAAATTGTTGCTCCATCTCTTTTGCTAATTCCTGCGCATCTGCTTCGCCATTATTAATAAGGTACTGTGTATAAATTTCCCGTGGGTTAAGGTGCTTATCTATCAAGGCATATAGTTGTGGCTGGGTAAACTTTGGTTCATCGCCTTCGTTGTGCCCATGCTTGCGGTAACACACCATATCTATAAAAATATCGCTGTTAAATTCTTGGCGGTAACAGGTAGCTATTTCGCTTGCTTTAACTACTGCTTCGGCATCATCGCCATTTACGTGCAATACAGGTGCCTGTACCATTGCAGCCACGGAAGTACAATAATCGGCTGTACGGGCATCGCCAAAATCGGTAGTAAAACCAATTTGGTTATTGATAACAAAATGAATGGTGCCTCCTGTGTAGTAACCTTTTAACCCGCTCATCTGCAATACTTCGTACACAATGCCCTGCCCTGCCACGGATGCATCGCCATGTATTAAAATAGGCAATATCTTATCATAATCGCTATTGTACAACACATCTGCCTTGCTTCTTGCAAACCCAATAACAACAGGGTCTACCGCTTCTAAATGCGATGGGTTAGGGCAAAGCTTTAAGTGTATATCTTTTCCATTGGATGTTTTTAACAGGCTGCTAAAACCCAAATGGTACTTAACATCTCCGCTGCCCATGGTTGTATCCGGCGTGCTTTTTCCTTCAAATTCGCTAAATATCTGTTCGTATGTCTTTCCTAAAATATTTGCCAGCACATTCAGCCTTCCCCTGTGTGCCATGCCGATTACCACTTCCTGCACGCCTTCGTCAGAGGAAGTGTTTATCATTGCATCCAGCGCAGCAATAGTTGTTTCGCCACCTTCCAGGCTAAACCTTTTTTGCCCGATATATTTTGTGTGCAAAAATTTTTCAAACATTACGCCTTCATTCAGCTTTTGCAAAATCCTTTTCTTTTGAGGCAACCCTATTCCCTGCAGCATTGTTTTTTCTACCGCATTTGTCAGCCAGTCAATTTTTTTCTGGTCGCTTATATATTTAAATTCAATGCCTAAATGGGTGGAGTAACACCTTTCCAGATGTGCCAAAATTACCCTTAGGGTTGTATCGCCTAAACCAATAAGGTTGCCTGCTTTAAAAGTTTTATCAAGGTCGGCTTCTGTTAAGCCGTAAAACGCCAGTTCTATATTAGCACCACGATTTTTACGTGGGCGGATTGGATTGGTATCTGCCAATAAATGCCCTTTGTTCCTGTAGCCTAGAATAATACGGTATACCCTTATTTCGCTCATCCAATCAATTGCAGGGGTGGCAGAAGCGGTTGCCGCAGAAGCTGTGCCAGGCACACTACCATTGGTTTTACCGTTTTGGCTGTTACCATTATTGCTTGTAGCAAAGTCGAACCCTTCAAAAAACTTGCGCATATCCGCATCCACGCTGGCTGGGTCTTTTACAAAATCATTATATAAATTTTCTATGTAGGCCGGGTGCGAATTGGTGATGTATTGAAAATCGTTCATTATAATAGAATATTAATTTTTTAACGGCATTTTACGTCTGCAAATATCGGGTTTTTATAAATGAATATTCAACGCATTTTACTTAAAAATGTTATAATATTTAAGAATATCAACCAGTTTTATCATTATGAGTTATATAAAAAGCAGGGCTACTGATACCAATATTTAAACTCAGCGTTTCCTTATCAAGAATCAATTACCAACTTTTATTTATTTTTTATACTGGCTAAATAAAAAAAATGCAAATTATTACAGCCCTGGTTTAACTGGCAGCGGGGCATACTTTACGGTATTAGCAATTAGATTATGTTGCACCGACTTATATATTTTTCAAATTTTTTTGCTTTAGCCTTTAATTTACATCCCCCACATACCTAAATCTTTCACCCGGTTTTCAGGGACCTTTTCTACTATCTAAATTCAATGTAAGTTTTAATTAACGCCGTTTTTTTAAATATGGAAAATAATTACTTCTCCCCTATTTTTGATACATGGAAATACCTGATTTATATGCTATCTTTTTAAAGCATCCATCAATACAGACAGACACCAGGAAACTACAGCCAGGAGACATTTTTTTTGCCTTGAAAGGGCCGGATTTTAATGGTAATAATTTTGCAAGGCAGGCGCTTGATGCAGGTGCCGCATTTGCTGTAATTGACGAACCAGCAAGCTTTACAGATGAACGCCTAATTACTGCAAATGATGCGTTACAGGCCTTGCAGCAACTAGCAAAATATCATAGAGGGCAATTTAAAATCCCCTTTATAGCCATTACTGGAAGCAATGGAAAAACCACAACAAAAGAGCTGATACACGAAGTGCTATTAACTACTTATAAAACCTATACCACCAAAGGAAATCTTAATAACCATATCGGCATACCGCTAACAATTTTATCTATTAAAAAAGATGCAGAGATAGCCGTAATAGAAATGGGCGCCAATCACCAAAAAGAAATTGAAAGCTATTGCCTGTACACCTTGCCTACACATGGCATAATTACCAATGCAGGCAAGGCGCACCTGGAGGGCTTTGGCGGCATAGAAGGCGTAAAAAAAGCTAAAGGCGAATTGTTCGATTACTTAAGGCTACATGGCGGTACCGCTTTTATAATGAGCGACTATCCGTATTTAAAAGAGATGAGCCAGGGCATAACCAGTATTAAAACTTATGGCACATCCAACGCTGAAATTTCCGGCAACGCAATTAGCAACAAGCAATTTTTAGAAGTATTACTTTCTAACGGCACAACTATAAAAAGCATCCACACCCGTTTGATAGGTGCTTATAATTTACCTAATGTACTGGCAGCCGTAGCGGTGGGGAGTTATTTTAAGGTAGCGGATGATAAAATAAAAGCCGCTTTGGAAAACTATATGCCCTCTAATAGCCGCTCTCAAATGATTGAGAAAGATGGCAACAAAATAATTTTAGATGCTTACAACGCCAACCCAAGCAGCATGAAAGCAGCTATAGAAAATTTTGCCGCCATTGAAGGGCAAAATAAAATATTATTGCTCGGCGGCATGATGGAACTTGGCGATGAAAGCCTCGCAGAACATGAAGCGCTTATTGCTTTGATAACTAAATACTCATGGAAAAATGTAGTGCTTGTAGGTGGTGATTTTAAAAATGTAGCGCATCCATATACTTATTTTAATAATGCAGCAGAAGCGGGTAACTGGTTAAAGGAACAGCAATTTAAAAATGCAGCTTTATTAGTTAAAGGCTCCCGCAGCATGCAGATGGAAAAAGTGCTGGCATAAATTACAACGCATTATTAAGGTACATCTGCAGGTCAGCATCCGTCTTAATTAATACATCCCTTACTTTGCTGCCCTGGTTTGGGCCTACCACGCCAGCTGCTTCTAACTGGTCCATTAGCCTGCCTGCACGGTTATAGCCCAGCTTCATCCGACGTTGCAATAAAGACGTGCTTCCGCTTTGTGCCGAAACAATTAAACGGGCTGCATCTTCAAACAAAGTATCTTTATCATTAAGGTCAAAATCTTTTCCTTCCATTTCTTTTTCATCCACATATTCTGGTAACAAAAAAGCTTGTGAATAGCCACGCTGGCTTCCAATAAAATCTACTACCTTATCTACTTCAGGCGTATCTACAAAGGCGCATTGTAAACGCACCAGTTCGCCATTGTAGCTTATCAACATATCGCCCTTGCCAATTAATTGCTCAGCACCTCCGGCATCTAAAATGGTGCGGCTATCAATTTTACTGCTCACCTTAAAGGCTATCCTCGCCGGAAAATTGGCTTTTATGGTGCCTGTAATAATATTTACACTCGGCCTTTGTGTGGCAATAATTAAATGCACGCCTACAGCCCTTGCCAACTGCGCTAAACGGGCAATCGGCATCTCAACTTCTTTGCCCGCGGTCATTATCAAATCTGCAAATTCATCTACCACTAAAACTATAAACGGCAAAAACTGGTGCCCTTTTTCAGGATTTAATTTACGGGCAATAAATTTTTCATTGTACTCACGTATGTTGCGGCAGCCAGCTTCTTTCAACAAGTCGTAGCGGTTATCCATTTCAATACACAAAGCATTTAACGTATGCACCACTTTTTTTGTATCTGTGATGATAGCGTCTTCTTCGCCAGGCAATTTTGCTAAAAAATGTTTTTCAATTACTTTATAAATATTTAGTTCTACCTTTTTAGGATCAACCAAAACAAACTTTAATTGCGATGGGTGCTTGCTGTACAACAAAGAAACAAGTATAGCATTTAAGCCAACAGACTTACCCTGACCGGTAGCACCCGCCATTAATAAATGCGGCATGCTGGCAAGGTCTACAATAAAGTTTTCGTTATTTATCCTTTTACCGATTGCTATCGGCAACGAAAAATTATTTTGCCTGAACTTATCCGTATCCAGCAAAGTGCGCATGCTAACTATTGTTTTTTTAGCATTGGGTACTTCTATACCGATAGTTCCTTTACCAGGTATTGGCGCAATAATACGGATGCCTAAAGCGGCAAGGCTTAAAGCGATATCATCTTCCAGGTTTTTTATCCTTGATATCCTAACACCGGGCGCTGGTATAATTTCGTACAATGTTACTGTTGGCCCAACGGTAGCGTATATTTTTTGTATGTTGATGTCGTAATTCTTAAGGGTATTTATTATCTGGTTTTTATTTTCTTCCAATTCTGCAGGGTCTTGTATAATTTTTTCGCTGCCATGAGCTTCCAGTAAATCGAGTTGCGGGTATTTATAATCCCGCAAATCTAAAATGGGGTCGTAGGGTGTTTCAATTGAACCAATTCTTTGTACTGGCACGGCACCCACTTCATTTTCAGCAAGTACTTCCGGCACCGTTTTAATTTCTAATTCCAACGCAGGTATATCATTCACTTTTTCAGGCTTTACTGGCACCTGCCCAAATATTCCTGCTTCTTTTTCAGGCACCCAAATTTTAGCTTCATCAACAGCTGCTTTATCTTCTTCTATAAATAGCCTTGCGGTATCAACTTGTTGTGCTGGTATATCTCTTTCAATAATATGCAAGTCGTGGTTTAATTCTGGGTGTATGTGTAGCGGTATATCCAGCATGCCGCCATTGCCTTTTACGATGTTACCTTTTTTATCAACTTTTGCCGGCATTTCCACTTTCACTATCGCTGATTCATTAGTTTCTAACGTATCGAAATCTTCTTCGGCCACTATACTTTCTGCTTCCCCGCCAGGGATATTTATTTTTTTAGCGGGTAATTTAAAGACAGGGTTAAAACGCCAGATAACATACGCCAGCAATGCAACAGCAAGCACGGCAAGCGTACCTATTTCGCCAATGGTTTTATACATCCAGTCCTTTATCATATTACCAACAGCGCCACCCCATGGAAAAACTTTACCATTCATAACAACCGCCGCGGAAACACTTATAATAATAAGCCCAATAATAACATACTTAGCATTGCGCCTTACTGAAAACACTTTTTTGCCGGCAAATAAATTGATACCTACTACAAAAAAGAAAGTGCACAAAAAATACGATGCAATGCCAAAACCTTTGTAAATAAAAAAGTGAGAAATGATAGCGCCAAAAGTACCTAGTAAATTATTTACTTTAGCATCGGTACCCAGCAATAATTTGTAGCCGTGTAAAAAAACTTTGTCCTGGTCTTCTTCCCAGGTAAAAAGGTAAGAAGTAAATGCTACGAAAAATAAAAAAGCCATCAGTAAAAAAATGGTACCTATTATCTTGTGCGTACGTTCATCTTTAAGCAGTTGTTTTACAACTACTTTTTCTTCAGTTTCTGTTTTTAATCCGTCCTTACCGGGCGCCTTAGATTTGGGTGATTTTGCTTTATTGGTCATTGCGACAAAGATAATTAAATCCAATACTTTAACATGCTGTAATCTAAATAATTTAGTACAAAAATTTGGATGAAATTGTGTAGGTTTGATAAAACGACCACATTTGAGAAAATTAATTAGTATTGTTTTTTTTATTTTACTCTGCAAATTAGTTACTGCCCAAGTAAACATTGATAATTTTACTACAGACGTTTCGTTATTTAAAAATGCCGGCGCCCTTAATAGTAATAGTTTACTATTTATTGACAGCAACAATATAGCTAATACTGATAATATTTTGCAACAGCAGCGTTGGGCCGCTTATAAAACATTTAGCTTCAATAATAATAATATTCCTGCTTATTGGGTTAACAAAAAGGTGTTTATAAAATTTACCTTGCAAAATAGCAGCCCGCTAAATGACACGGTGTATTTTTACCCGGGCTTATCTTTTCGCAGTATTACAGTCTATAAAATTTTTAATTTTAATAATTTACAACTTATTAAAGACGAAAGTTGGGAAGACGGGTTTCAACCCCTTACCCTTTTGGCTAATGAGAAAATAACTTACCTGGCAGAATTACATTTTACAAAAAAAAGGGGCGGCATATTGTACCCCCAGCTTGTTCAACAGGTTTATCTTACTGATTTTAAAAAAATATTTTATTCACAAACCTACAGCCAGCTTGTTGGCTATATGCTAAGCGGGCTGTTATTAATGATGGTACTGTTTAATGGGGCAAACTTTCAGCAAAATAAAAAAAAGGAATTTTTTTACAATTGTTGTTATGCGCTCTGCATGTTTTGCCTCGTTTTTTTAAATACTTTTTTAATAAGAAAAGGAGGGGTATTCGCAAGTTTTTTTATGGGGTACCTTTCTTTTGTGTTATTGGTTATTGGTATTGTGTTTTACATAGTTTTTACCCAAAGTTTTTTAGACACAAAAGCAACCTACCCAACACTGCATGCAGTACTTTTTTACGAAGTAAGCCTGCTACTGGTATTATTAGCTTTTTTTAGTTTCATTTATTTTTTTACCAACTTTTTTTGGTTAAAGATATTGTTGGAAAATAGCATGAAAATAATTTTAATAGTTATGGGGATAGTTTATTTAATACTTGCTATGAGACAAAAAAATAAGCTGATCAACTACCTTGCCATGGGAAATTCAATAATGATTTTGTTTTCAAGTATTTCTTTCGTTTTAATTCTTTTTCCTTTTAGAAAGGAAAGTATTTTTACCACTCCCGTACTTTATTTTGAATTAGGTATAGTATTTGAATTAATATTCTTTTTATTAGGGCTTAGTTATAAAAATAGGGTTGAATTAATAAACAAAATAAAAGAACAGGAAGCTATGAAACTGGTAGCTGAAAAACAGATTTTTGAATCGAAGATAGCCATATTAAATGCCCAGCAGGATGAACGAAACCGCATTAGTGCAGATATGCATGATGACCTTGGCGCAGGCGTTACCGCCATCCGTTTATTTAGCGAGCTGGCTAAAAGCCGGCTTGGCAAAAACACCATTCCAGAAATTGAAAAGATATCTGCGTCTGCCAATGAGCTACTCAATAATATGAATGCTATTATTTGGACTATGAACAACAGCAACGATAGCTTTGGAAATATGGTTGCTTACATACGCAATTATGCCCTTGAATATTTTGAAAATACCGGTATTATTTGCTCGGTGGAAATAGATAAGGTACTACCCCAGATTGCGGTTAATGGCGAGTTAAGGCGCAACGTTTTTTTAGTAGTAAAAGAAGCACTGAACAATGTATTAAAACACTCCAAAGCTACAGAAGTGTCGCTGATACTTAAAACGCAAGATACCAGCATATCGCTTTTTATACAGGATAATGGCAACGGCATAGACCTTGATAACTTACGCCGCTTTGGCAATGGGCTAAAAAATATGAAACAGCGCATGGCAAAAGCAGGCATTGATTTTTCTATACAAAGTAATAATGGAACCTTGGTAACCTTGCACCATACCATGTTAGAAGGCTAGTTTTTTTTTGAAACGCCAATTACTAACAATACCCAGCCTGCTATAAAGCATAAACCACCTAATGGTGTTATAGCACCTACCCACCTTAAGCCAACTTGCGCTGTTAATTCAAGTGCTGCCAGCCCGTATAGAGAGCCGCTAAATAATATTATGCCCAGGATAAATAAACGTCCGCTGGATTGTACATATTTATTTGGGAATTCTTTGTATAAAATACCGGCTACCAACAAAGCAAAGGCGTGGTAAAATTGATACCGTACACCAGTTTCAAAAGTAGCAAGGCTTTTTTCACTTAACACTTGTTTTAAGGCATGTGCCCCAAAAGCGCCTAAAATAACAGATAAAGCCGCCAGTATTGCGCCCCACCTCAAAAACTTTTTTTGCATGTAAATAATTTTAAAGAGATGATTGAAGGCTGAAAAGTAAATCACCAAAAGAATGTTGTGTTAACTGAGCCGTGGGTATAATTATATTGGCCGCAGTATAAAACGCGGCACGCTCTTTTAATTTTTGTTCTATAAAAAAAAGTAGTTCGGCCTGGTTCATCGTTTTTAACAAAGGCCGTTTTTCCTGTTCTTCATAAACCCTTTGTAAAATTTCCTGTGCAGTTGTGGATAGATAAATGGTAGTGCCTTTCTCTTGCATCCATTGCAGGTTTTCAAAAAAACATGGCGTGCCGCCGCCGCAGGCTATAATGGTATTTTCAATGTTATCAAGGCTCTTTAAAGTTTCAGATTCTACCTTCCTAAAATAATCTTCGCCCTTAATTTCAAAGATAGCAGCAATAGGCTTTCCTTCTAGTTTTTCGATAGCCTCATCAAGGTCTATAAAAGCAAAGCCATATTTGGAAGCCCAAATTTTACCCCAATGCGTTTTGCCGCTGCCCATAAATCCTATTAAGAAAAAAGTCATGCTTATTTTGTTATTGGTGCGATGACTACAAATTTAGTAGAAAGTATTTATAAAAAACTCTACGCCTTTTAAAGGAGGTTCTAGTATATTCAATTAGATTGACCTTTTACAGATCGGAAAGTTAGGAACTCTCCGTTGGAGGGCAGTGAGGCTTAATTCTTATTTTTAAAATCACCTCTTTTCCAGGCCTTTATAAAATCTGCCCAGGCAAAAGGGTTAAAAATATTTTGTGGAGGTGCCTGGCCGGCATAATACATTTTAGCAGATTGCTTGCTTAAGTAAGCATTTGCAGCTTCCCGCCCATCCCGGGGCAGCGAAGCCATTAAAGCGCGGCGCTTACTTTCATCATTATTTTCCCTGGCAATTTCGAGGTTATCTGCCGGTACTTTGGTGTTTAAAAAATCCCTTTCAAATTGTTCCCGTGTAGGCCTGGATTTTATGATGGTAGCTGCTAAAAAAACAGTATCTGTAACCATTAATTGTAGCACGCTGTATTGGTTGCCTGCGATATTTTTTGGTATAATAACGGTTTTAGGCTTAAAGCCAACGCTCGAAAATTCAATAACATCTCCCTTCAATACAACAATGCTAAATACGCCCTGGCTATTAGAAATGGTACCACGGTTTTGTCCTTTTACTGCTATACTAACACTACCCAAAGCCTGTAAACTATCAGCCGTCATTACTACGCCATATAATTGCACTACAGAATCCTTAAAAGTTTCAAACTGTGCTTTTGCCGCAACCGGGATCAATAAAGCACTTATTAAAATGTATCGTAAAAATAGTTTCATCAAAAAAATTTCAATAATTGCATGCGGACCAGGCTGTTTTGGCAAGTGTCGCAGTACCATTTGGTTAAGAAAAAAATAGCTTCTTCAAAAGTAACAACATTCCTTAATTAATAAACAAAGTAAGGGCATCAATAGTTAATTTTACCGCAGAATAGGTTTTTTAACAAAAAATTGAACGATGACAAACGAAGAAATACTTCAGGCACTTAGCAATGTGCAGGAACCCGACCTTGGCAAAGACCTTGTGACCCTAAATATGGTGAAAGATATAGAAATTAATGGAAATAATGTATCGTTTACAGTGGTATTAACTACGCCTGCATGCCCATTGAAAGACCTGATAATGAATGCCTGCATTCATGCGGTAAAACTATTGGTTAATAAAGAAGCCATTGTACAAGTAAATTTTACCAGCAATACCACCAGCAACCGTAAAGATGCTAAAACTGTATTGAGCGGCGTAAAAAATATTATCGCCATTGTAAGCGGTAAAGGCGGAGTAGGCAAAAGCACCGTGGCGGCTAATTTTGCATTGGCGCTTGCACAAAGCGGCGCATCTGTAGGCTTGATGGATGCAGATATTTACGGCCCCAGCCAGCACATAATGTTTGGCGTAAGGGGCGAGCGCCCAATGATGACGGAAGTGGAGGGCAAAGGCATGATTGTGCCCATTGAAAAATATGGCATTAAAATGATGAGCATTGGTTTATTGGTAGAGGAGAAACAAGCCGTAGTCTGGCGTGGACCAATGGTAAGCAGTGCCATCCGCCAATTTGTTAGCGAAGTAGATTGGGGCCAACTAGATTATTTGGTGATAGACATGCCACCAGGCACTGGCGACATCCATTTAACCGTTGTGCAAACCGTACCGGTAACAGGGGTTATTGTAGTAACTACGCCGCAGGTAGTTGCATTGGCAGATGCCAAAAAAGGTATCGCCATGTTTGGGCAGGCACAGCTAAAAGTGCCTATTATTGGGCTTGTTGAGAACATGAGCTATTTTACGCCGGCAGAATTGCCCGACAATAAGTATTATTTATTTGGCAAAAATGGCGGCAAAAACCTGGCAGAAGAATTTGAGATTCCGTTCCTCGGGCACATCCCCATTGTACAATCCATTAGGGAAGGTGGCGACCTCGGCATACCCATTATGGTAAGCGATGACGATTTAACAAAAAAGGCTTTCCACGAATTTGCAGACAATGCCATACGCGGCATTGCCATGAGGAATGCTAATTTAGAACCAACAGAAATTCAGGAAGTACTAGCTTGATAATTAGCTAATTTGCTAATGTGCTAATTTGCTAATTGGGAGCTTGCGTAAACGATATCTTTAACGCTGCAAGCAGCAGCACATCAGCTAATTAGCTGTTGTGCTTTTTGCTAATGCGGCGCCTCCGTAAACGAAGGCTATAACGTTGAAGGCATTAGCACATTATCGAATTAGCACATTAGCTAATTGTTTCTTTTTGACCAGGCTAATACAGCAGCTATGTGGAGCTTCATTGGCGTCGCACGTTTTTACAATTGTTCTTTGTGGTACTCTTCCTCAATTTGCTACTTTATTATTTACTGACATAGCCTTCTTTTTAAAGTTTACACCTTTTAAAAAAGTGTAAACTTTAAAAAGAATCACTCCTAAAAAACAACTTGCAGATGGCTTCTTCAAAAAACATAATCGCCCTGATTATTGTGCTTATTTTTACGGCTTGTGTTTCCAATAAAACAATGACTACTCAAAATAAAATCACCACAAATACAGCCGCTACATTTGATGCGCAAGGCCATCGTGGCTGCCGCGGCCTAATGCCGGAGAACACCATACCCGCCATGCTTAAAGCGCTGGACTTAGGCGTAGTTACTTTAGAAATGGATGCCAGCATCAGTAAAGACAAAAAAGTATTTTTATCGCACGAGCCATTTTTTAACCACGAAATAACCACTAAGCCAGACGGGCATTTTATTGAAGAAAAAGACGAGCATTCGTACAATATGTACCACATGCTGTACGACTCTATAAAAACCTATGATGTAGGGCTAAAACCGCACCCGAGGTTTACGCAGCAGCAAAAAATACAGGCTTACAAACCTTTACTGAGCGAATTATTTGATAGTGTAAAAACGTATATGGCTGGTCATAAAAGAATATACCCGTTTTTTAATATTGAAACCAAATGCATGCCGGCAACAGATAACCTGCACCATCCCGAACCTGCGGAATTTGTTGAGCTGTTAATGAAAGTAATAATAGATAAGGGCATGGAAAAACAGGTAATCATACAATCTTTTGATTTTAGAAGCCTGCAATACCTGCACCTGCATTACCCCAACATTCCAACAGCAATGCTTATTGAAGATTTTGATAAACGTACGCTGGATGAACAAATAAAAGCACTTGGCTTTATACCAATCATTTACAGTCCGGAAAACTCTTTAGTAAACAAAACGTTAATAGAAAACTGTCATCGCCAAAATATAAAAGTAATCCCGTGGACGGTGGATGAGCCAATAAAAATAAAAGAGTTAAAGGCAATCGGGATAGATGGCATTATTTCAGATTACCCCAACTTATTTTGATTGTTTTGCCAGCAAGGCGTTTTGCCGGTAAGGCGGTAAGAGGTTTTTTAAAGTTTTTATAAATTGAGCTTATGCGGCATATTTTAAAATAACAAATTTCTACTTACTTTCATCCAAAACGCCTTACCGCCTTTCCGGAAAAAAACAACGCTATGCAACATGAATTTTCATTGGAATATGCACGGTCGCTCGATAGCAACGATGCCCTGCGGGAATATCGGGAACAGTTTTATGCACCCTATTTTCAAAACCGGCGGGCCATTTATTTTTTGGGTAATTCCCTGGGGCTACAGCCAAAAAATGCACAAAAAGAAGTAATGGCCATCATGGAAGGCTGGGCAAACTTTGGTGTAGAAGGCTTTTTTTTAGGCGATGATCCATGGCTTAATTATCATAAAAAAATAACGCCGTTATTATGCGATATAATCGGTGCAAAAAAAGAAGAAATAGTTACCATGAACCACCTAACGGTAAACCTTCATTTACTAATGATCTCTTTTTACAAGCCTACGTCCACCCGATATAAAATTATTTGCGAAGTAAAAGCATTCCCCTCTGACCAGTACGCTTTTCAATCGCAGGTTAAGCTCCACGGCTTTAACCCTGCAGATGCCATTATAGAAGTGTACCCAAAAGAAGGTACTGATTTAATTACTATAGAAGATATTGAAGCAGTCATTGAGCTGCATAAAGACAGTGTGGCATTGGTTTTATTTAGCGGCGTAAATTATTATACCGGGCAGGCATTTGATATAAATGCCATTACTGGCGCCGCACACAAAGCAGGTGCCTATGCGGGGTTTGACCTTGCACATGCCGCTGGCAACATTAAATTGCAGCTACACGATTGGCAGGTTGATTTTGCTTGCTGGTGCAATTACAAATATTTAAATAGTGGGCCTGGTGCTATTGCCGGCTGCTTTATACACGAGCGCAATGCAAGCAATACCGAACTGCCAAGGCTGCAAGGCTGGTGGGGAAATGATGTGACCAACCGCTTTAAAATGGGTGATACTTTTACTGCAACACCAACGGCGGAAAGCTGGGCTATGAGCACATCACCGATGATGCTATTAGCAGCGCATAAAGCATCGCTTGATATGTTTGCCGCCGCTGGTTTTGATATTTTGCTGCACAAGGCTAAAGCGTTAAGCGACTACTTATTTTTTGCCTTAAACCATATTAACCAGCCGGTAGAAAGGTTCCGTATTATAACTCCAATTAATCCGGATGAAAGAGGTTGCCAGGTTTCATTTTCCGTTCATAAAAATGCTAAAGCTGTTTTTGATACGTTGCTGCCTTTCGGTATTTTTGCAGATTGGCGCGAACCTAATGTAATACGGGTAGCGCCGGTGCCATTGTACAATAGCTTTGAAGAAATCTATATCTTTACAGAAGTATTACAACAAATTCTAAATGCTGCTTAATGTACAAATTTCCCTACTTTACTGAAAAAGATACTGATAAGGTTATTGCCTTTATGCAAGAAAATGCGTTTGCTGTGGTATCTGGTTTTGGTGAACTATATCCCATTGCTACACAAATACCTTTAGACGTAGAATTAAAAGATGGCAGGATTTATTTGCACGGCCACATCATGAAAAAAACCGATCATTACAAGGCTTTTGAAAATAATAATAATGTGCTGGTGCTTTTTACCGGACCGCATTGTTATGTAAGCGCAAGCTGGTACAATAACCCGGCAGCTGCTTCCACATGGAATTACATGACGGTGCAAGCCAAGGGGAAAATTATATTTACCGATGATTCCGGTACCTACGAAGCTTTAAAATACGTTACCAATAAATACGAAGGGCTGGAAACTGCGGCTGCTTTTAACAACATGCCAAAAGAATATATTTTGCCATTGCTGAAGGCAATTATAGGTTTTACTATTGAAGTGCAAAGCTTTGACAATACCTTTAAACTAAGCCAAAATAAAAAGCCGGAAGAACAAATAAATATTATAACGGAGTTAAAGAAAAGAGGCGATGAGCAATCTTTTAAAATTGCAGAGGAGATGGAAAAGTTATTGCTAACAAATATTAAGTAGTACGTAGTTTATACGAATTATTATGACAAGAAAACAACTGATAGATCAGATACAACAAAAGAAATCTTACTTGTGTGTTGGGCTGGATAGTGATTTTGATAAGATCCCGAAGCACTTGCAATCTCACCCCGATGCGATATTTGAATTTAACAAACAAATAATCGATGCAACTACAGACTTGTGCGTAGCGTATAAAATAAACACAGCGTTTTATGAAGTGCTTGGCGCCAAAGGGTGGGACATAATGGAACGCACCGTAAACTACATACCTAAAGAACACTTTACAATTGCGGATGCCAAACGTGGCGATATCGGCAATACTTCTACGCAATACGCCAAAGCATTTTTTGAAACATTACAATTTGATTCCATTACCGTTGCTCCTTACATGGGCGAAGATAGCGTGCGCCCTTTTTTAGCGTTTAATGATAAATGGGCAATTGTGTTAGGGCTTACAAGCAACAGTGGCAGCAGGGATTTTGAACAGCAAAAAATTGGCGAAGAATTCCTGTACCAAAAGGTTTTAAAAACAGTGAGCAGTTGGGGCACACCGGATAATTTGATGTTTGTAATTGGTGCTACCAAAGCAAGCGGCTTTACTGATATAAGAAAAATTATCCCTCATCATTTTTTACTGGTTCCTGGCGTAGGCTTTCAGGGCGGCAGCCTGCAAGAAGTAAGCAAATACGGGCTCAATAAGGATTGTGGCTTATTGGTTAATGCAAGCCGTGCCATCATCTACGCCAGTGAAAAAGAAGATTTCGCAGTTGAAGCACGAGCTGTTGCATTGCAATACCAACATGAAATGGCTGGTTATTTAGCGATGCTGTAATTATGATTTAAAGGTTAATTATTATACACCATTACGGTTCTATTAGTTACCGAAAATCCAGCCATGGTGTGCATCTGTAAAATGAATTTCTAAAAATAACCGTTAACTATATGCCCCTACTGAATGCCATGGAAGCAAACTGGTAGAATCATCCGTCATTTCGTTTTTATTGCCTCCATGTATTAATATCCTTTTACTATTCGGTTGATATTTTTGCCAGTATTTAATTCCGTGCAAATCGTTGTTGCTAGGCTTTTTAGTTACTTTTATCTCAATACCGATTGTTTCGTTGTTTTTTTCCAATACCAGGTCTATTTCGTTACCGGCACTATCCCTAAAATAATTCATGCCACCTGTTATATCTTTATTGGTGCGGTTTTTTTTTATTTCCGTAATCACCCAATTTTCAACAATAGCACCATACCTGGTATGCTTAATTAAAGCGGCTATATTGTTTATTGCTAGTAAAAAGCAAAGTAAGCCAGTATCATAAAAATATAATTTAGGGCTTTTAACTATGCGCTTATTTAAATTATTATGCCATGGCTGCAAAGTGTAAATAATATAACTGCTTTCTAATACGCCCAGCTATGCTAAAATAGTTTTTGTATCCACCCCAACTTGCTTGGCTAGTTCATCCCGGTTTAAAATTTGCCCTGCATAATTTGCACACAATATAATAAAGCGATTAAAGCCCCAAAGTTTACAATGTTCCGCAACGGCCTTACATCCCGTTGCAGATAGGTTTGTACATAAGCACTCATCCACTTTGATGGATTAAGTTTTTCATTCCATATTTCCGGGTATCCTCCATTAAGGATATGCTGATTAATATCATTGCTTGCTAGACCTGCATTTTGTAATTCGGCATAAGATAATGGCAACAACTCCAGGTATCCAGCCCTGCCGGCAAGCGATTGGCTGATTTGCTGCTGCAACAAAAAATTATTAGAACCTGTTAAGATAAACTGCCCCCTTTTAATATTTACATCTAACATGCCCTGCAATTGCCTAAATGCATCAGGTACTCTTTGTACTTCATCCAGTATAGCGCCTTTGGCATATTGCTTCATAAAAGAGCAATATCCTCATTTGCCAGCCGCTGTTGTAAAGGGTCTTCAAAGCTTATGTACGACTTGCCTTTAAAAAGCATTTTACTCAAGGTTATCTTGCCACTTTGCCGTGGCCCCGTAATACACACCGCCCTAAACTGTGTAAGGGTATATTTTGCATCTTGCAATATTTCACCATCAATCATGCCGTAATCTTTTACAGAAATATGCAAATATGGAATTGAATTCCATATTTACACAAATATGCAAATATGGAATTAGTTAACTCTTGCAATCATTATTGGCCTTATAAATAAATTTCAATGCCTCTATCATGCCTATCAAAAATCGGATTTTATTATAATTTTAAAACAATGCTGCACTATTGACAAAATCGATGATAATCCTCCATCAATTTTAATACCCTCTTTGCTTCTTCAATTGCCGTATCCATTTTTTACAGATCAATAAAGGTATCAATGCAAGTACGCCAAAACTGCAATCAATTAAAATATGGAACATAGGGATATGCCTGATTGGGCCTGCAATAAATGCCAAAGGAAAAACGCCGAAACAGGCGATGATGGCCCAATCAATTATCCAGATATTTTTTACCGGATCTTTCAAGGGGCCAATAAATGCAATAGCAATAACTATATGTGCAAATGCCAACCAATCGTACCAATAAGCCAGCATAGGGAATTTTAAATTTGTTGCTGTAATGGCATCGTAGCAAGCCTGGAGCCAGTTGAGTAAAGGCAAAGGGATGGCGTTGCTATGCTGCAATAACCAATGTAATTCAGTTTGTACCGGAAAAGCTGTAACACCGCTTATAATTAAGGCAAACATAAAAAACAGGATAAGCCGCCTTATTTTTGTTAATAATCGCATGGTTGGATTTTTTTGGTTTAGTTGATAGGAAGATTAGCTTTTAAAAGTACAACAATTTAAAGGGCAATGGCCAGAAGCAGGTTATATTTGCGGGTAAATTACCAAGCTGGTGGAGCAATACCATTCGCCAGTATAATTATCAATCAATAAACGATGTACAATGGCAGCCAAAACAGATAATTTTATAAGCCCTGATTATTTTAACCTGGATGAATTACTAACTGAAGAACATAAGTTGATAAGAGAAGCTGTACGCAGCTATGTAAAAAAAGAAATCTCTCCCATTATAGAAGAGTATGCGCAGCGTGCTGAGTTTCCGCAACAAATTGTAAAACAATTGGGCGATCTCGGCTGCTTTGGGCCAACCGTGCCTGAACAATATGGCGGTGGTGGGTTGGATTATATTAGTTACGGGTTAATGATGCAAGAATTGGAACGCGGCGATAGTGGCGTACGCAGTACAGCAAGCGTACAAGGCAGCCTGGTAATGTTTCCCATTTATCAATATGGCAGCGAGGAGCAGCGCAATACATATTTGCCTAAACTAGCTAGCGGCGAATGGCTTGGCTGCTTTGGGTTAACAGAGCCAGACCATGGCAGCGACCCGGCAGGGATGCTTACCAATTATAAAGATAATGGCGATGGGTATGTTATTTTAAATGGTGCCAAAATGTGGATTAGCAATGCGCCTTTTGCCCAAGTGGCAGTAGTGTGGGCTAAAAATGATGCAGGCGAAATAAAAGGCATAATCGTAGAACGGGGAATGCCCGGCTTTACTACGCCAACAACACATAGCAAATGGAGCCTGCGTGCAAGTGCTACAGGCGAGCTGGTTTTTGATAATGTTAAAGTGCCGAAGGAAAACATATTGCCTAATGTAAAGGGCTTGAAAGGCCCGCTTGGCTGCTTAACCAAAGCACGCTACGGCATTGCCTGGGGAGCCATTGGCGCTGCTATGGATTGCTACGATACTGCCTTGAACTATGCTAAAGAAAGAGTGCAGTTTGGAAAGCCGATAGCTGGCTTTCAATTACAACAAAAAAAACTGGCGGAAATGGTAACAGAAATTACCAAAGCGCAATTATTGAACTGGCGCCTGGGCGTACTGATGAATGAAGGAAAAGTAACCCCACAGCAAGTAAGCATGGCTAAGCGCAATGCCTGCGAAGTTGCCACTGATATTGCAAGGGAAGCACGCCAAATGCTGGGCGGTATGGGCATTACAGGCGAGTACCCGGTAATGCGCCACATAATGAACCTTGAAAGTGTTATTACCTATGAAGGCACCCACGATATACATTTGCTGATAACGGGAATGGACGTTACGGGGTTAAACGCATTTAAATAGTAATGAGTTAGAAGTTATGAGTTATGAATGAGAATACAATCCGCAATGTTTCAGTTATTGGTGCAGGCACAATGGGTAATGGCATTGCGCACTTATTTGCACAGCATGGTTTTTTAGTAAATTTGGTTGATGTTGATGCTACCCAGCTAGAAAAAGCCATCACTACTATTGGCAAAAATCTGGATAGGCAAATTGCTAAAGGCACTTTATCTGAAGAACAAAAAGTATCAACCCTTACAAATATTAGCATTGTTAACGATGTTGTTACAGGCGTCAAAAATGCCCAATTAATTATTGAAGCTGCCACAGAAAATATAGAACTGAAGCTTAAGATATTTAAACAGCTGGATGAAGCTGCACCGGCTGATTGCATTCTCGCAACCAACACTTCTTCTATTTCCATTACAAAAATTGCCGCAGCAACTAAGCGGCCATCCCAGGTTATTGGCATGCATTTTATGAACCCCGTGCCGGTGATGAAACTAGTGGAAATAATTAATGGCTATCAAACCTCTAAAGAAATTACGGCTACCATTGTGGCGCTTAGCAAGCAGCTTGGCAAAGAGCCTTGTGTAGTAAATGATTACCCGGGCTTTATTGCCAACCGCATTTTAATGCCGATGATAAATGAAGCTATTTATAGTTTATATGAAAGCGTTGCCGGCGTGAAAGAAATTGACACCGTTATGAAGCTGGGTATGGCACACCCAATGGGGCCCCTTCAACTAGCTGATTTTATTGGGCTGGATGTTTGCCTTAGTATTTT
>JAYVUJ010000504.1:0-6514 GCA_043788035.1 Ferruginibacter sp.
AAAATTGTAAAATTTAAATAGAATGTGTTTTTACAAAATTTTTATAAACAAAAAATATTCTTGGAATCGGATTTAAGGAGGGGTGTGGGATACAATAAAAAAAGATGGCTAATAATTTGATTTATAAACTTAATTGAATTTACTTTGCCCAACAAAAAATAGTTCCTCCGTAGAAACGGAAGAACATTAACGATTGCTTGCCATATGAAATTCTTATAAAATATTTTGAGTACTGACTAACAGTCTACCTATTTCTTTCTTTTACAACTTACTAACGATTGGTTGTTTGTTTTTACGATTGCCTGCTATATCTTTAAACACATCTTCGCTTTCTTACTACGAAAGTAGGGTGTGTTTTTTTACGTTCATAATCAACTTGCAAGTGTTTTAATTATGGTTAAGCGTAGTTTTTTTATTAAAACCTTTAATGGTATTACATCGTAGAAAAAATTATTAATGATGCCCAACCGATTTACAGATACATTATTTCAGCTAATTAAATCGCTGGAAAAGGCAGAGAAGAGGAATTTTAAGCTTTACATCAAAAGAAGCTCTGGAAATGAGCACTTGAAAATAATAGAATTGTTCGACGCTTTGGATAAACTGGATGATTATGATGAAACCATCCTTTTAAAAAAGATGCCCTCCATAAAAAAACCACAGTTATCTAATATAAAAGTCCATTTATACAAGCAGCTACTTTCAAGCCTCCGGTTATTAAAAAGTACCGAAAGTATAGATATGCAGTTGAATGAACAATTAGATTTTGCCAGGATTTTATATAATAAAGGGCTGTATGTACAAAGCCTTAAAATATTAGAAAAATTAAAAGAGATAGCAAAAACGCATTACAAGTTTAATTTTTTAACACAGGTGATATCCTGGGAAAAAAAAATTGAAACCCTGCACATTACCCGAACCATGCAAAATAGGGGCGAGCAGCTTTCTTTGGAGGCGATTGAGGTAAACACCAGGGTAGATAATGTTTCCAGGCTCTCTAACCTTGCATTGAGGCTATATAGCTGGTATATTAAAAATGGTCATGCACGGAATGAAAAAGATGAGAAAAATATAAAAGCCTTTTTTAAGCAAAACCTCCCACAAGGCGCACATACACAAACCGGCTTTTATGAAAGGCTATACCTGTACCAATGTTATTGCTGGTATGCGTTTATAAGGCAAGATTTTTTGATGTACTACCGGTATGCACAAAAATGGGTAGATATTTTTTATGAGCAGCCATTGATGGTAAAGGTAGAAACAGGGTATTACATTAAAGGCATGCATAACTTACTTAATGCTCATTTCGACCTTAGGAATTACCAGGCTTTTGAAAAGGTCCTAAAAGATTTTGAAGCCTTTTCTACTACAGAATTATCTAACCAGCACGACAACCACCGTATACAAACCTTTGTTTACATAAGCGCTTCCAAAATAAATAAGCATTTTATGCTTGGCACTTTTGCTGAGGGGCTTACGCTGGTAAAGGGTATTGATGAAAAGTTAGAAGAATATTCGCTCTATATCGATAATCATAGGCTGTTGGTTTTTAACTACAAAATTGCCAACCTTTACTTTGGTGCCGGCCAGTTTGAAACTACTATTGATTACCTGCAAAAAATAATTAATGGCAATGTAGAGATGCGCAACGACCTGCAATGTTATGCCAGGCTATTGCATTTAATGACACATTACGAATTGGGGAATTTTGATATCATAGAATCATTGATAAAATCGGTGTACAGGTTTATGGCCAAAATGGAAAATCTAACCATTGTTGAAGAAGCAATGTTTAAATTTCTACGTACCTCTTTCCATGTATCCCGTCAAAAATTAAAGCCCGAGCTGGAGAAATTTTTAGCTACCATCAAAGAACTGGAAAGAAACCAATACCAAACAAGGAGTTTTGCCTATTTGGATATAATTTCCTGGGTTGAAAGTAAAGTGTATCAAAAACCACTAAGTGAAATTATAGCCGCAAAATATTTGGAAAGAAAAACGAGGCACTACAGCGCAAATGTTGGAAGAACGATTGTTTAATATCTTATTTCTTTCATCATGTAACAATCTATTGTTAAAAAACAAGACAACTATTAAATTATTACATACTTTGAACACCGAAGAACTTATCACTTAGCACTCATAACCTATAACTGTTTAAACAGCGTTTCCAAATAATGGGTTTCAATCCCGAAAAGTGTTTTTAACCCTACGGCTTTATTTAAAAAATCTTCTTTAACAACTATATTGTTTTCTTGCCGGATGCCTACTATCAATACATTTTTGGGTGTATGTTCTGTAGCAATAAATTCAAATACTTTTGTTTTGTAGCCATGCGCTTCCATAATTAACGCCCTAATGGCATCGGTAATAATTTCTGCCTGGCGCTCCAGCAAAATACCGTGTTTTGTAATTGCTTTTAAATCATTGCCGGGCGCCATTTGCCTGCGTATTTGTTTGTGGCAGCAAGGGGCGCAAATAATTACTTTGGCTGCCGCTTTAATGCCGCTGTATATGGCATCGTCGGTGGCAGTATCGCAGGCGTGCAGGGCAATTAGTATGTCTGTGCCAGTTACCACTGCGTTTTCGATAAAGCCCGCTTTGAATGATAATCCGGTATAATTAGATTGCTGCGCAATGCCATTGCATTTTACCACCAATTCTTCCCGTAATTCTATGCCTGTAACGGTGGCGGGTAAGTGTAGCTTATTAACCAGGTAATCGTACAAAGCAAAAGTGAGGTAACCTTTGCCACTGCCCATATCTACAACCTCTAATGGCTGCTTAAATTGTATGCCTTTTATAATCCCATCAATAATTTCTATGTAACGGTTTATTTGCTTGTATTTATCCTGCATGTCTTTCTTTACAAGCCCATCTGTTGTTGTAATGCCTAATTCTTTCAGGTAAATAGTATCCGCAGGTTTTACAATGCGCACCTTTTCTTTATCGTGCTGGTTTAAAGGGCCTTTAATAGTTAACGATCCGGGCCTGGTAATAACTTTTGCGCTGTCATCTTTTTGTACTGTAAAATGGATATCATTTTCAATAGTAAATATATCGGCGTTATAAAATTCTTCCTGCAGCATTTTTTCTACCAAAACAATGCTTTCCTTTATGTCGAAATTTTTTGTGATATCTTTTGTGGGGTAGCGGTATACAAACGAAAGTTTTACCGTATCCTTTAGCAATACAGATTTTATATATACATTTTTAAGCTCCGAACATTTTACTCTTTTGTTGCCTAAAGTAACCTTAATAAAACTTTGGTTTTGTATACTGCTGATAAGTTGTTGAAGAAAAGATTGCAACTGGTTGCTCATGGATAAAAGTTGATAAAACACAATCCTATCAGCTTAAGCTAGCCAATATGTTAATGATTTTTAAGGAAAATGGTTTAAAGAAATATATATATAGCTTAAAAACTTAGCTTAATCCCGCTTAGTCAAACTACGCCATTAATTTAAGAAGCTTTTAATTCTTCTTCAATGCTTTCGTGAAAATTTGTTTCATTTTCAGTTATCCAGGCTGGCAATTGCTGCTTAATGATTTTCCAGGTATTGTCTTCTTTTTGCATTTCAAAAATAATCCGGTTATCCCTGTTATCCACCACATTTACTGAAAAAATAGCAGGCTGGTTGGCGGTATTATACCTTCTAAAATTAAACTCCCTTAAACGGCCATCTGCCTTTATAAGTTTAGTGAATTGTATATTTTTTATAAATGATAATTGCATAAATTAATAATTAATGATGAAAGTAAAGCAATAAACATGCTACGTATTATTAGTAATAATGATCAATAAATTGATTTTAAAAGATAAAAAAATTAAAGCTTAATAAGCCATTGCTTTTGCCGGATCTTGCCTGAAAACCTGCTCCAGCAGTAGGTATAGCTCAGGGTGTTTTGCCTGCAACAAATCTGGACGCTCAAAAAAGTATTCTGCTACTACCGCAAAAAACTCTGCCTTGTTGGTAGCACCGTAAGGATTTATGTCAGACTTGCCTGCCAAAATTTCTTTAATGCTGTTGTGCATCAAGTTTATCCAAGGCAGCAAATATTGTTTATCAAGCAAATTTTCCGGCACGCCGTCAACATCACCATCGGTCTTGTCTATTAAATGCACAAACTCGTGTATGCCGGTATTTTCCTTGTGTGTCTTGTTGGTAAACCCTTCTCTTAACGAAAGCTGGCTTAATATCATTACTTGTTGCAGGGCACCATTGCCAACCATTCCTAAAACTGGTTTTAACTGTTCATTGCCGGTATTAAATTCCTGGTTAAAAGATTCAGGGTATAGCAAAACTTCGTGTAAATTATTGTATTGCCAATCCTTAAATGCAAATATAGGAATGATAGCACTAGCGGCGACAAATACCCTATCTTCTGTTGTTACAGTAGTACCCACGCCAGTTATTTTTACCTTAGATAAAAATTGCTGCATCCTATCTTCAAATAACACTTTATCTGCATCCGACAACTGGCTGTAATAAATTACATTATTTGTTAAAACAACCCTGTAACCATTTGTAAATGCTACAGCCTCAATAATCTTTCTCTTTGTCAAATTATAAGCAAGCCATGCCATAATAGCAACAAAAAGCAACAAGGCTATTATTTGCATAAAACGTATAAAATTTAGAGGGTAAAAGTATTTTTAAAATTTCATTTCCTAAACACCCAAGTTGAAAAATACAAATTAATTTGGTTAAAATTATGCAGTTAAGCCTAATATTTAATAGAAGCATACATAAGTGGTAAATAACTAAGATATATTCCTTATTGGGTTTTATTAAAAAATAGCAAGATAAAGTTACCTATGCCCCAAACTAGCCTGAAGACATGTATTGATAGCAATTTGTACACTGCAAACTTTTATACACTTTTATTTTAGTTGTATTGCTTTTGTACAGGTATGCTTAAAGGGGTTTAAAATAGAAAAGACCCAAGAACAAGATATTAAAAAAAGCCTGAAACTTTAAGCTGGCCGCTGGATATAGTTTCCTTCATTGTCATTGTTGATTTTTGCTAACCATCTATTTAAACATGGCATAATTTTAGGAACTTTATATTAAAAATTAGCATAATGAATTTTAAAAGTTATAGTAAATCAGCCTTAGCCATTTTAACATTGGCGGCTACCCAGCATGCCCACGCCCAACCTAAGGCAAATGGTAAAGTAGTTAAAACGGCTGTTGATTCTTTGGTATTGCCCGCTCCATATGCAACTGCATCCTCCCGCAATAATTCTAAGGTTATTGGCTGGCCCGTTGGTAAAACGCCCATTGCTCCCCCCGGGTTCACTGTTACCAAGTTTATAGATGGGCTTGATAACCCACGCTGGATGTACGTTGCGCCTAACGGAGATATTTTTGTAGCCATGGCCAATACCGTTAGCGATGGTTTTACTAAAACAGCAAGCCTTTCAAAGCCGGCATCTAAAAGCAGCAATACCATTTTGCTTTTAAGGGATAAGGATGGTGATGGAACCCCAGAGGTAGAACAGGTTTTCCTTAACAACCTTAACAGGCCTTTTGGTATGCTGATACTTGGCAATAAATTTTATGTGGCTAATACTGATGGTTTATGGATGTACCCTTACACCACCGGACAAACAGAAATGAAAGAAGCAGGCCAAAAGATACTGGATTTGCCCGCTGGTGGCTACAATAACCATTGGACGAGAAATTTGTTAGCCAGCAAAGACGGCAGCAAAATTTATGTTACCGTAGGCTCTGGCAGCAATGTAGCCGAGCATGGTATTGACAATGAAAAAAGAAGGGCTAATATTTTAGAGATAAACCCCGATGGTACCGGTGAAAAAATTTATGCCAGTGGCTTGCGCAACCCTATAGGCCTGGGTTGGGCACCGGGTACTAATACACTTTGGGTTGCCGTAAATGAACGCGATGAGTTAGGGGATGAATTAGTGCCCGATTATGCAACCAGCGTACAACCAGGCGGTTTTTATGGCTGGCCGTATGCTTATTTTGGAAATAACCCAGATCCAAGAAGAAAAGGTGAAAGGGATGATTTACTTGAGAAGACGATTATTCCAGATGTATCCATGGGCGCACATACAGCATCATTAGGTTTAGCTTTTGATGATAAAAATGCTTTTGCAACACCTTATGCAGGAGGGTTATTTATCGGTCAGCACGGCTCTTGGAACAGGAGCGTGCTTTCAGGTTATAAAGTAGTTTTTGTACCTTTTGCCAATGGAAAGCCTGCCGGGCCAATGCAAGACTTTTTAACCGGTTTTATTGCAGATGAAAAGTCAAGTAAGGTATATGGGCGCCCTGTAGGTGTTGTATTTGCGCAAAATGGGGCGTTGTTAGTAACTGATGATGCTGGCAAAACAATATGGAGAATTACTGAAAATAAATAATGTACAAAAAATTAAAAAGCCACGCAATATAAATGCATGGCTTTTTAATTTTATTAACATTTTATAATTAAAAGAAGTTGTTTTAGTAACTTCTTTTGATCTCTAAACTTACCTATCGGTTTAAAC
>JAYVUJ010000505.1:0-3576 GCA_043788035.1 Ferruginibacter sp.
TTGTAGCTGATACAAAAGCTGATACGTTGCAAACCCTTAAGGTTACTGATGTAATCGGTTCTGCCAACATCATTACAAAAGGAACAGAAGAGCCCGCAATTAATGGCGCACCAACAGAAGGCAATGGCGGAGGAGCAGGAGGGGGAGTAATTGCAGTAAAAAAAATAGTAGACGTAATCCAACCTATTAACAACCCTGATGTACAGCCAACATACCCTGGCGGTATAAATGCCTTAAAGCGTTTTTTGGAAAGGAATTTAATAAACCCCAGCGAAATGGAACCCGGCGAAATGGTAGCAGTAAATATTAGGTTTATTGTGAGGTACGATGGAAAACTGCAACAATTTGACATAGTAAAAGACGGTGGGGAGCTGTACAATAAAGAAGTAATACGGGTTATGAAAAAAATGCCGCAATGGGTACCCGGAAAAGCAAACGGCGAAAATGTGGCGGTGTATTTTACCATTCCGGTAAAGTTTTTGCCAGCGGATTAATTACGTGAATATTTTTGTAATTTGCCCTTCCCAAAACCAGCATGCTTATTGACGCATGCTGGTTTTAATATTAAAAAATAAGTTATGGCATTGGAAGAATTTGAAAACGAACCTTTAAGCGAAAGGGAAAAAGGATTGATAAGGATGCGCTCCATTACCAATTATGGCATGGGCGTATTTATGCTGGTAGCAGGTTTATTTTTTATGTTCCCCAACGATTATACACGGCGGTACATTAGCCAATACGACCCTACGATGATTAAGATTTTTGCTGTTATATGCTGGGTGTATGGCGCTTTCCGAATTTATAGGGGCTATAAAAAAAATTACTTTAGAAATTACTGATGCAAATAAAAATGTATAAAAATGTAGCCAGGGCAATTACAGCCGTACTTTTTTTAATGTTTATTGGGTATAGTTGTAATCCTAAAAAGCAACTAGCCATAGTTACTGGTACACCTATAAGCGGTGCAATTAATATAAGCGTAGACGAGTCGTTTAAACCTGTGATAGACGAACAAGTCAAAATGTACGAAGGCAGTTACCCAGGCACAAAAATTAATGTGCATTACAAACCAGAAGCGGAATGCATTAAGGATTTGCTGAATGATTCCGCTACCAGCCTGATTATTGTTACACGTGGGCTAAATAAAAAAGAAGAAAAATATTTTGAAGATTCGCTGGATTTTGTACCCCGTTATGATAAAGTTGCGACAGATGCAATTGCGGTGGTAGTAAATATTAATAGTACAGATACAATTTTTACTTTACAACGTTTGCAAGACCAATTATCTGGCAAACTAAAAGGAAAACAGCAAATAGTATTTGATGGCTTAAGCGCCACTAGTACCGTGCGGTTTGCAATAGACAGTATTTTAAAAGGACAAAAATTTGATACCAATATTGTAAGGGCTGCTAAAAATAGCAAAGAAGTATTAAATTATGTAGCTTCTGATATAAATGCAATTGGGTTGGTGGGCATAAGCTGGATAGGCAACCCTGAAGACACGGCACAGGTAAACATGTTAAAGAAAGTAAAACTTGCTTATGTGGAATGTGGCATTTGCCCAGATTCGCCATATGTAAAACCAAGCCAGTTAAGCATCTTAACACATAGGTACCCTTTGGTACGTGGTTTGTATTATGTGCTTAAAGAAAATTACACAGGTTTAGGTGCAGGTTTTGTTGATTTTATGCAATTTGAAAGAGGGCAGCTAATTTTCAAAAGGGCTTACCTGGGTTCTGCAAAAATTGGTTTTGCCATAAGAGATATAAAAATTAATAAAAAATTAGTAAAATAATCCGGGAGGTTTTGTCAATTGAAATAAAATCAATTAACATTGTAAAGATTAAACTAAATGGTAAGCAATATGAAAAAGATGCAATTGGGAATGCTGTTTGTAGGGGCTTTTTTTGTTTCGGCAGCTTTGAAAGCACAAACTATCAACGATGGTAAAACTCTTTTTTACTACGAAAAATATAAGAGCGCTAAAGCTGTTTTTGATAAATTAATTGCGGCTAACCCTAACGATGTGGATGCTGTTTATTGGGATGGGCAAACATTGATTGACCCTGAAGACCATACTGCAAAAGATGTAGCGGATGCGAAAGCTCTGTACCAAAAAACGTTGATGGCCAATAGCAATAGCCCATTATTATTGGCAGGCATGGGGCATATTAATTTGTTGGAAGGAAAAGTTCAGGATGCAAAAAGCCAGTTTGAAACAGCTATCAGTTTATCTAAAGCTGCAAGCGTACCAGTTTTAAATGCAGTGGGTTATGCTAATGTAAATGCAAAAGATGGTGATGCAGGCTATGCAGTTGATAAGTTGAAATTAGCCACAGCTACAAAAAAAATGAATGACCCTGATGTATATGTAAACTTGGGCGACGCATATAAAAAATTAGGCGATGGCGGTAATGCCCAGCTTAGCTACGAAGCCGCATTGGCATTAAACCCTAAGTACGCAAGGGCAGCTTACCGTATTGGTAAAATTTACCAGACACAAGGTATTACCCAGGAAGAAATTTACATGAGGTACTTTAATGAAGCAATAGCAAAAGATGCAGCATACGGCCCGGTATATGAAAATTTATATAACCTTTATTACCTTACTGATGTACCAAAATCTGCACAGTATTTAGCTAAATATTTGGCTAATACAGATGATAACCCACGTAATTGTTACCTTACAGCTTCTATCATTTATGCACAGGCTTTATATGCCGATGCCATCAAAAAAGCAGATGAATGTATTGGTTCAAACCCTAAGCCTTATGCAAAATTATATGGTATCAAGGCATATGCTTATAACAAATTAGGCGATTCATTAAATGCAAAATCATCGTTTGATAAATATTTTCAATCTGCCGATACTGCTTTAATTGGTATGGGCGATTACTCAACTTACGCTACTGTGCTTTTAAAGTTTCCAGGCAATGATTCTTTGGCTGGTACTTATGTAGATAAGGCTGTTGCTTTAGATAGCGTAGAAATTAATAAGGTTGCTTACTTAAAAAGTATGGCTGCCAATTACGAAACAAAGAAAAAATACAAAGAAGCTGCTGATTGGTACAATAAGGTGTTACAGGTAAAAAAATCTCCCGGCAAAGTTGACATGTACAATACCGGTTATAATTATTACCGCTCTGGCACTACCCAAGCTGCCATTGATGTATTTACTGCCTACGGGCAGAAGTTTCCGGATGATGCTTTTGGTTTCTACATGAGTGGCAAAACTAAAACAATGATTGACACGCTTATGGACAAGGGTTTAGCAAATGCAGATTTTGAAAAAGCAATTTCTGTGGGTATAGTAGATTCTTTAAAATACAAGCCCCAGTTAATAGGCAGCTATAAATATTTTGTAGCTTATTACGCTAACATTAAAAAAGATAATGCAACTGCAATTGCTTATTGTGATAAGATATTGTCTTTAGACCCAACCGATGCGGAAGCCATCAGGTACAAAGACATTTTAAGCAAGCCTGCTGCTCCAAGAAGGCCAGCTGCCGCTACAAAGCCTGCTAATAAAGCAACTAAGTAAATAAAAATCGATAAAGTTTAAAATCCCTTTTCATT
>JAYVUJ010000506.1:0-2096 GCA_043788035.1 Ferruginibacter sp.
TACTTACATCGCACCGCTCAACCATCTACCCTTGCTACCTTCCGGTCCTGGGGGAGTTCAACAGGAGCTGGCCGTATAAGACTTGCCGCTGCAAATATAGGGCAGAAAAATTAACTGAGTAAAAAAATTGTGGTTTGTTGTTTATGGTTTTTTGTTTATTGTTAACCTTGGTGCATCGCTTAAACTGCTTTAAAGCCACCGACCAAATAGGTTCCATAATAAGTTTTCGTTTTCCATTTGGCTTTTTTGTTATCCAGCCCAATACTGCGGCTTTGTGGAGCTGCGGTGGCGTCGTACTCTTGTACTATTACCTATTTGGTACACCACCTCAATTTCAGGCTATTTTATAAACTCATATGTAGCACATTTTGGATCCCTATTTATTGTTTGTTATTTAAAAGGTGGTTGGATTAGTACAGGCACATAACTTATAAGATGGACTGTCTTTTAATTATCAATTATCCATTACTCAATTATCCATTATCAAGGAACTTTTCATTTTATTAAAAAACATGCTTACATTTAAAATATAATCAAATTCAATTTGCCACCACTAGATTACGCTTACATATCCATACAACAAATATTTTGCATGATGAAACAATTGTTATTATTTTATTGCATTGCCTTTTTCTCCACAGGTTTATCTGCGCAAAAATTGAAGCCCATCTTTAATGGCAAAGACCTTACTGGCTGGAAAAATAACGGCACCGAAAAATGGTATGTAGATAGCAGCAACGAACTAATTTGCGAAAGCGGTCCAGATAAACAATATGGCTACCTAAGCACGGATAAAGCCTATAAAAATTTTGAACTTTCCCTTCAATTCAAACAAGAAGCTAATGGCAATAGCGGCGTATTTGTACGCTCTGGCATTGACGGCACAAAAATTAGCGGCTGGCAGGTAGAAGTAGCGCCAGAGAACATGCACACAGGCGGTATTTACGAAAGCTATGGCCGCGGCTGGCTAATACAGCCAAAACCTACAGATGAAAAATGGCTAAAGATGGGCTATTGGAATACCATGAAAATTTTAGTAAAAGGCGATGAGATAACAAGCTGGCTAAACGGTCACCAAATGGCGTATTTAAAAGATAGCACATTTGGCAAAGGCGAAGGCTTTATAGCATTACAGATACACGAAGGCGGCGGCATAAAAGTAAGGTGGAAAAATATTAAGGTGAAAGAATTATAGTTGATATAGCTATCTACAAGCACCTACCAAAATTTACATTTAATTTTCTATTTACTAATTTATTATTAACCAAAAGCACAATTTTTATTTGATGAAAAACATTTCGGATCATTCCCGCAGGGGTTTTCTAAAAAAGCTGGCAACTGCATCGGCAGCAGTAGCCGTTGGGGCTAACGTATTTGCGGCAGAGGGCAACAAAGGCTATTATGAAAAACTACAGCGCTCTCCGCACAGCGCAAATGATAATATAAACCTTGCACTAATTGGTGCTGGCGGCATGGGTACACAGGATACCAATACCGCCTTAAAAGTGCCTAACATAAAACTGGTTGCCGTATGTGATTTATACGATGGGCGCTTAAAAGATGCGAAGACAAAATGGGGCAACGATTTGTTTTTAACCCGTCACTATAAAGAAATACTTAGCCGTAAGGATATTGATGCGGTGATAATAGCCGTACCTGATTTTTGGCACCAGCAAATATCCATCGATGCCATGCGTGCAGGCAAGCATGTTTACTGCGAAAAGCCAATGGTACACGCCATTACAGAAGGCCCTGCTGTTATTAAAGCACAAAAAGAAACCGGTAAAATATTTCAGGTAGGCAGTCAGGGCGTATCTTCTTTAGGTAACGAAAAAGCAAAGCAATTATTAAAGGATGGCGCCATCGGCCAACTGAATTATGCAGAAGGTTTTTGGGCCCGCCACTCGCCCACCGGTGCATGGCAATATCCAATACCCGCAGATGCATCCGGACAAACAGTTGATTGGGAAACCTACATCAGCAACACCAATAAAAGGGCTTTTGATGCCATGCGCTTTTTCCGATGGAGAAATTATAACGATTACGGTACCGGTATGGCAGGCGACCTTTTCGTACATCTATTTTCGAGCCTGCAT
>JAYVUJ010000507.1:0-6005 GCA_043788035.1 Ferruginibacter sp.
AAAAAATTGGCGATACAGCGGGGCAGCCCCAACTTTCGCAAATTGGCAATGGCGCAGTTTCGTAATTGGGTATGCAGCCCATTGCATGTAAAACTATTACCCTGCTTGCTGCATTGCTATTTGTTTTATCCAACCCATATAACTTACATGCTAAGCCAAATTTACCGGTGTAAGCATTGCCAACCTGATACCTGCCTACAGAAGTACACAGGCTATTGGCAGTATTAGAAAACTTAATCCCTGCACTTAGGCCATCTCGTCCGCATCCTTGCGTTACCAATCCTGAAAGCTCGATTGAATCTTTGATGAGGTTAAAAATGAAGTATCTTTTTTCGCCGGATGCCATGTGCATAGCAACCATAAAACAATACGTAATGTTATAATTTTTTATTTTTGCAAAATTTTTTATCTGCGCTGTTATTGATTTGAGCCTCACCGCTATTGCAGCAAAATAATTTTTATTTTTTACAGGATTGTTGATGCCGGCCTTAACAGGGGCTAATTTTGGCTTGTTCCATAAAAAATAGCCTAGCACCGATAAAGTAGCTGTTAGCAAAAGCGATGTAAGAGAAAGTTTTATTAAAAATTTCATATATTTTTTGGATATGCATAACGTGTTGATTTCCACAAAAATCCTTTTGCCACGTAAAAAAAATAAAAACAACCCTGCCAGTTAAATTCACAAACAGATGCTTATGGAATTTGGTTAAGTTTACATCTAACCTGTATAGCCTTTACAATTGAAGCCAGACAAATACAAACATATTGACGATAATGATTTGCTGAAGCAATTTTATGCAGATAAAAACAATGAGTGGCTGGGCATTTTATTGCAACGCTACACCTTGCTGCTGTTGGGGGTTTGCATGAAATATTTAAAAAATGAAGAAGAAGCAAAAGATGGCGTTCAGCAAGTTTTTTTAAAGGCCATTACTGAACTCCATAAATACAAAGTTGATTATTTTAAAAGCTGGCTGTACATGGTAGCAAAAAACCATTGCCTCATGAAGCTTCGCAATAAGGATAAGTATTCAGTAGAGATCAGCGAACAATTGCTTTCTGCGCCAGATAATACTGAAGATAAAAGGGAGTTTCAAGCAAAAGATATCGCACTCACACAAATGGAGACAGCCTTACAACAATTGAACACGGAGCAGCAACAATGCGTAACTTTGTTTTACCTGTATAAAAAAAGCTATCAGCAAATTACGGAACAAACGGGCTTTAGTTTGGTACAGGTAAAGAGCAACATCCAAAACGGAAAAAGAAATTTAAAAATAATGCTGGAGCGCTTGCAACAACATGGACAATGATTTAAAAAACATATTATCCGATAGCAATAATAATATTGACAACCAGAAATTAATGGATTATCTGAGCCAGCAAATTTCCGCGGAAGATAGCTATGATTTAGAAAAGGAAATGGCTGACGATCCTTTTATGGATGATGCGGTAGAAGGATTACAAAAAATCAGCCCTCAAAAGAATCTTACAATTTACGTAGACCAACTAAATACCGGCCTTCAAAAACAACTGGGAAAAGGCAAAAAAAGAAGGGAGAAGCGCAAGATAAAAAACCAGGCCTACACTTACTTTGCAGTATTGCTTATTTTATTGCTTTTAATAATTTGCTTTAATATTTTTAGGAATAATAATCACAAAAAAAAAGTAATTATAAAAACTTCATTGGAGCAGATTGTAAACAAAGCTGTTACGTATAAAAAATTATAACCGATTATCGGTTACTTTTTTATTTTTTAAACGTAAGATCAAGAAAGTATTGAGTTTAAACTATCAGTTACATAAAAAATCCTCCTAAAATGTAGGAGGATTTTTTATTATTATTTTTAAAACGCTTAGTGCTTTACAGCTTCTTTAGCTTTATCGACCATTTTATCAGCGCCAGCTTTCATTTTGTCTGCACCTTCTTTAACTTTATCAGATGCTTTTTCAGCAGCTTTACTTACAATCTTTTTTGCACTATCAGCAACCGCAGTGACAACTTTGCCTGCGCTATCTTTAGCGTTGCTAATCATCTTAGTTGCAGTGTCAGTAGCTTTAGAAAGTTGGGAAGCAGCAGACTTTGAAGTGTCAGCAGCAGCCTTTGTTGTTGAGTCAAGTGCTTTTTTAGCAGAATCAACTCCGCTGGTTGCCTCCGTAGACGCGTTGTTACAAGCAGTCATAGAAACACTAACAGCAAGGATGGCAATTAATTTTTTCATTTTAATTTTTTTTGGATGTTTTTTAGTTTTTGCAAATCTAGCAACTTTTTTTAATTAGCCAAGTATTTTTACTATATAAATAAAAATGGCTGCCGGATAAACGGTTCAATTTCAATTAAAGTATATATATGGTTATTTTTTTCTGAAAAATATCCTTACCGGTACCCCAGTAAATTTAAAATTTAACCGTAATTGATTTTCAAGGTAATTTTTATAAGGCGTTTTTACATCTTCAGGATAGTTACAAAAGAAAGCAAATGAGGGCACTACAACCGGCAGCTGCGTAACATATTTTATTTTAACCTGGTTACCCCTTACAACCGGTGGATGGTAAGCTTCAACAGCTTTGAGCATCTTATCGTTTAGTTTGGAAGTCGCAATTTTTTGCTTGCGGCTGTCATATACTTCCAGCGCCACTTCCATTGCTTTAAATATCCTGGTTTTTTCTAAAGCAGATATAAAGATGATGGGCAGGTCGCTAAAAGGTGCAAAACGCTTCTTTAGTTCAATTTCATAATCACGGGCAGTATTTGTTTCCTTAGGCATAACATCCCACTTATTAACCAGCACCACAATACCTTTACCCTTCTTTACGGCCATCGCAAAAATACTTAGGTCTTGTGCTGCAATGCCTTTTTCAGCATCTAATAACAATAAGCAAACATCAGCTTCATCAACCGCTTTTATGGCACGGATAACCGAATAAAATTCAAGGTCTTCGTTCACCTTTGCTTTACGCCTTATGCCAGCCGTATCAATTAAAACAAATTCTTTATTAAACAGATTATAGTGCGTATGTATAGTGTCTCTTGTAGTACCGGCTATATCACTAACAATGGTACGCTCCTGCCCTGTAAGCGCATTCAACAAAGATGATTTGCCTACGTTTGGCTGCCCGATGATGGCAAATTTAGGCAGGTTCTTATCTTCTTCTTCTGGCTCATCTGTTATCAAATCTGCTATCTCATCCAATAAATCGCCTGTACCTGTACCACTTATAGAGGAAAGGAAATGTATCTTTTCAAAACCAAGGCTATAAAATTCCGAAGCTTCCAATAGCCTGTCATGGTTATCAACTTTATTAACCACTAAAAAAACTGGCTTGGATGTTTTGCGTAACATCTGCGTCATAGCTTCATCCAGGTCGGTAATGCCTGTCGCCACATCAACCATAAAAATAATTGCATCTGCTTCTTCTATAGCAATTAGTACTTGCTTGCGAATTTCACGTTCAAATATATCCTGGCTTTTTGGTACAAAACCACCGGTATCAATCACGTTGAACGATTTGCCATTCCAATCGGCAATACCATACTGGCGGTCACGCGTAACGCCGCTTACATCATCTACAATGGCTTTACGTTCTTCTAACATGCGGTTAAAAAAAGTGCTTTTGCCAACGTTGGGCCTTCCTACTATTGCTACTGTAAAACTCATATTGCTTAATTAATAATTCTATAATTGATAATTCTTAAAACTGATAATTACTTAAATGATAGTTGATAATTGCGCTAAGCGATACATTATACCGATTGGGATATTGACCATTAACCATTAAAAAATTATCTATTAATATCCGTATTCTTTTAATTGCATTTCATTATCCCTCCATTTTGGGCGAACTTTTACAAACAGTTCCAGGAACACCTTGCTACTTAAAAATTCTTCTATATCTTTTCTTGCCAGCGTGCCCAATTGCTTTATCATCTTGCCACCTTCACCTAAAATAATACCCTTTTGCGTATCTCTTTGTACGATGATATCTGCACCTATTTTTATCAGCGTTGATTTTTCTTTAAATTCCTGAACCAGCACTGTAGCGTGGTACGGGATTTCTTCCCCATATAATAAAAATATTTTTTCCCTAATTAATTCACTTACAAAAAACTTAGTGGGTAAATCGCTGATGTCGTCTCCTTCGTAAAAAGGTGCACCTTCCGGCAACATGCTTATAATTATTGATAACAAGTTTTCTATACCTTTTTTCTTAAGGGCAGAAATAACAATTACTTGTTTACAATAGGTTTGCTGCGCAAAAAATTCCGTTGATACCTTAATAGATTCTTCGCTTACCGCATCCGCCTTATTGATTATAACGAGCGCAGGGGATTTTAACCGCAAAGAAGAAAATATCTGGTGGCTTTCTTCCGGGCTTTCCCTTGCGTCTGTAATTAACAAAGCAAGGTCTGCATCTTCAAGGCTTCCTTTTACTGCCTGCATCATTTTTTCGTGCAGCTTGTATTTTGGTTCAATAATGCCTGGCGTGTCGGAAAAAATAATTTGATGGTCGGCCCCAGTAAGAATTGCTTTGATACGGTGCCTTGTTGTTTGCACTTTGTGCGATACGATAGCCAGCTTTTCGCCAATAAGCGTATTGAGCAATGTACTTTTACCTGCGTTAGGCTTACCAAAAATATTTACGAAACCTGATTTCATGTATGCGACCTTTTAGGAGCAAGCCTTAAACAGACTTTGATAACCGCATACAAACAGAAAGACTGGAGGAGGTGATCAAATTCATCAGCAACTTGCTAAGAATAAAATTTATTTCTCTTTTTTAAAGAGTTTGTTTAAACAAAAACGACTCTAGTTTAAGGAGCCGTTTTGATATGTTGCGAAGAGAGGGATCGAACCTCTGACCTTCGGGTTATGAGCCCGACGAGCTACCGCTGCTCTACTTCGCGGTGCAAAAGTAAGCCGTTTCACTATTACAGCCAAATAATATAGCTTCGTATTTCAAAATAATTCATGAAACGATATTTAAAATTATCCTTAATGCCTTTGCTGGCGGGCTTCTTACTACTTAGTTGCCACAAAAAAATAAAAGTACAAACCGATGAAATTTATAGCCGCCATTTACAGGAACATATAAAACTTACTATTTTAAGCACCCCGGCGCCCGATAATAAGAACGATATGAATTTGCTATTATTAAATGATGGGCAAGACATTGAGAAATTTAGGGTGCAAGCAATTGTTGATAGCTTGTATAAAAAGAAATTGATACAGCCTTTAGTAATTGTAGCCATAAATGCCGGCGACCGGATGCAGGAATATGGCGTTAGCGGTTTCCCCGATTTTGAAAACCGTGGCAGCAGGGCTGATAAGTATGATGACTTTATAAATAACGAGCTGTATGATTTTGTAAAGAAGAAAGCCGGCGTAAGAAAGTTTAAGTCTGTTGCAATAGCGGGCAGTTCGCTGGGCGGCTTATCTGCATTTGATATTGCCTGGAACCATGCTGATAAAATAGATAAAGTAGGCGTTTTTTCTGGATCGTTCTGGTGGCGGGATAAAGCTGTTACCGACCTTGATTATTCAGATGATAAAAACAGGATCATGTTGAATAAAATTCGGTCATCACGAAAAAGGCCTAAGCTTAGATATTGGTTTTATGCAGGTGCAAAAGAAGAAACGGGCGATAGGGACAAAGACAGCGTAATTGATGTTATCGACGATACGAAAGATTTAATAAGCCTTCTCAAAAACAAAAATGTCTGTTCGCCGGAAGATATTGTGTATAAAGAATCTGCGGATGGTAAGCATGGTTATCCAGATTGGAGTAAGGCGTTACCAGACTTTTTAATATGGGCTTTTGGGAAATAATAGTATGTCAATTAGTTATTGATTGAAGCACTTATATTGATTATTAACTGAGTTTTTTAACCCTCTCTCCTATCCTACACAGCAAGGAATTGGAGGGTCAAGATTTTAGTAAAAGGATTTGCATTTGATGCTTAAAGATATTTTAAAGCACATTATTGTATCCAATTTTATAATAGG
>JAYVUJ010000508.1:0-2001 GCA_043788035.1 Ferruginibacter sp.
CTTTTGATAGATCACTGCGGAAAGATAAAACTGTGGTGGCGCATGTTTTGGTATTAGTGTATTTTGTTTTGCAGGCTTGAGAATATTCGCTTGTGTTCCGGTTAGCTTTAACTCAACCGAGACACTCTGCCATGAAAGCACCCTAAGTCTAAAAACACGATGCCTATGTGTAAAACCTAGTAAAGGCTTTATGTCGAATTTTTATTTTTTAGTAAGATTGTATTTGTTGGTGTATTCAGCAGCATCAAGCATGGTGGTAATCCATAGCTCTTTTTCATGTTGCTTTAAATAATGTAAGAATTTACTATGCTCATCAACCGACACATTTAGCGAATTGCCACCACCTACACCGTGAAATAAAATAACCAATAATGAATTAGTGGCACACGCTTGCTTTACCCATTCTTCCATTTGCAGGGCCGTATGGCTGTTTACCATGTAGCAATCAACATTGTAAACGTCTATTTTATCAATCGTGTGCATTTGATTTCTTACAGCTCTTGCAGCAATAAAATCATTTTTTAAAGAATCAATAAAAGTGGTATCGCCAATTGTCATTTGCCCACACGTAAACGCAAATGTTCGTTTGGTTTTGCCATCTAATGATTGCAGAAATACATTAGTCATCCGCGTTTCATCCACCATTCTTTTAACGGTGTATTGGCGTAAATCATAATCTGGTTTTACCCATTCTGCACCTTTACCACCATTGCAGGGATGAAATAAGGTATGGTTACCCAATTCGTAGCCTTTAGCGGCCACTTTTTTCCAATCATCCAGTCTGTCTTTTGCAAAATAAGCCGTTAAGTAAAAACTGGCTTTTAGGTGCAAAGCATCCAAAACAGGCAGGGCATTATCTAATTGTTGCGGAATAGCATCGTCGTACGTAAGCACAACGGCACATTTTTTTCCTTGCCAAGTAACAGCAGTTTGTGCCTTTGCAAAACCGAAAGTAGACAGATACAATAGAATACTAAATGATATTTTTTTCATTACTTATTATAGTTTAATAGATTGCTTGCCCAAGGTATAAATGTTGAAAAATTAGGGATATCAGTATGACCGCCATCATGTTGCCGCCATGCTAATTGACCACTTAACAAGCCCGACAAAACTGGTGGCATTTCTTCTATCATATAATTATTGCTAACGCCTAAATCTTTAGCACCTAACAATTTATAAACCGTTCCGGCAGCTATTGTTGCCATAAAACTACCTCTTTGATCTAACCATTTTGCATCGCCTTTTTCTGGTATGCCATAACTTATAAATGCCAGACGTGGTGCACAAAGTGCAATTAATTCGTGGGAATCAACTGGTAAATCGCAACCTGTTTTTTTACCAAAACTACTTTCCTCTGTACCATATTTTATATAGTTACCACACATCCAATAATATTCACCACCAGTTAAGCTTTCAACAGCTTCACCAAACACACGCCTGTGCAATGCTGCACCACCTTTGCCAGAAGAACCTATTAAACCAGCCGCAAAACGTGGCTCGAAAGCCAATGTAACCAATGCAGCTTTACCGTAGCGGGAAACGCCTTCAATGCTTACTTTTTTGGCATCAACCAAGTTGTCGGTTTCTAAATAATCCAAAGCTCTGGCAGCACCCCAGGACCATGCTCTTAAAGCACCCCAATCATCTGGTTTGCGTGGCTGGCCTTTATTGGATAAGCCAATAATCCCTTTAGTAATGCCAGCACCATTATCTTGCTGAATGCTTGTTGTTTCAAGCTGAAGGTAGCCCCAGCCTGCAGCTAATAATTTTTCTGTAGGCAAAAACTCTGTTGTGGGTGGCGGCGCAAATGGATTTGAACCAGCTATTTTAGTAATGGGTGAATAGGCAGGATATTTATCAAAAATGGCTTTAAGGCTAGTATCTGATTGAACCATCATCGCTTTAAATGCTGCATTAATTTTATCCATATCATCTGCCGATGGTTGTAAAGGAGCAGGAAAAGATGGCTTGGTGGCAAACATCATCATCACAGGCACA
>JAYVUJ010000509.1:0-6823 GCA_043788035.1 Ferruginibacter sp.
ATATTTTTACCGGCAACATGCCCTTCAACTTTTTGGATTACAGGCAGCTTAGTGAACGCAAAAATAATAGCGATTAAAACCAGTATAACGCCTAAAATAAAATAAGGTAGCTTAACTGTAGAGGCTTCGGATGCCAGCGCAACTTTTCTGGCAGCTTCGCTCATAGCATTTAAATCCTCATCAGCAAAGCCTTTAGTAAGTATTAGCCTTGCGCCAATAATGGGAGCCAATGCTGCCGCCAGCCCATTAAAGGATTGTGAAAAATTGAGCCTCAGCGTAGATGTTTCTGCAGGGCCTAACACAGATGCGTAAGGGTTAGCGGCCGTTTCTAAAATAGTTAATCCGCAGGCTATAATAAACAAGGCCGCCAAAAAAGAACTATACAACTGCGTGTTGGCTGCAGGTATAAATAAAAAGCAGCCCGTAGCAAAAAGCAGCAAGCCAATTATGATACCTATTTTATAGCCATACTTTTTTATGATAAACCCTGCAGGTAAAGCCATGAAGAAATAGGCGATAAAAACAGCAGAATCTACCAAAGTTGATTGCGTTGTTGTTAACGTAAATGACCTTTTTAGATGGGGTATTAAAACAGGGTCAAGGTTGTGCGCAAAGCCCCATAAAAAAAATAAAGAGGTAATAAGGATGAATGCAAAACTGTAGGACTTACTGGTTATTGATGGCATAAAAAAGGGTTTTATAAAACGTTAAAATAATACTGCTACTGATATCATAAAACATAGGGTAACCGCAAGGCGGCATATAAAAATTGCTATTTATTTCTACAAACTAGTAGCAAGAACAACGCATAAAAAGCTAAAAAAAGTTTTATCCTTGATTGCTTTTTAACTCAATTTAACAAAAGGCAACTTCTTGCCTACCTGCTTTATCCATTCCCTGGCCATCAATTCGTGCCCGGCCGGCATTGGATGAATGCCATCCCATATCCAATAATCCGCAGGTGCTTTTGATAAAGCCTTGTCAAAAGCATCCTGAAATTTTACTACTACCGCATCAAATTCTTTACCAAGCCTTGCCACTATTTCTCTTCGTTTATCAATCTCTGCAGCGTACTCTTGCCACCTATCTTTTATCCTGCCCACGGCAAGTATAAAGGGCTCACAAAGTACTAACTGCAGGGCTGGCAATTGCTGTTTTGTTTGCTGCAGCAATTGCCGGTAATCCTGCTCGTATTGCGTTGCAGAAAATTTCGTATCCCCTTTTAACAAGGCGTCTACATCGTTTATACCAATGAGTATACTTAACAGGTTTGGCTTTATTTCCAGCGTATCTAGCTGCCAACGGGCTTGCAGGTCAATTACTTTATTGCCGCTGATACCGCGGTTATAAAAGTGGAAACGGCTTTTTGGGGAATCATACCACAAGCGGCTTGCAATTAAATATGCATAGCCATGCCCCATTACGTGGTTCCAGTCATTGTCGCGGGTACGGTTGCCATCGGTTATAGAATCTCCCTGAAACAAAAAAGTATAGCCTTTCGCCTGTACATTATTTTCCTTAGGCATAGCAACCAACAGCTTAGGCGCAACAATTGCGGCAGCGCCCAAAGCAGTTATTTGCTGTATAAATTTTCTTCTTGCAGTAGCTTTTGATGTGCCCATAATTACATTTCCTAATATAAGAGTTATAGCGCATTGGCAAGCTTTACCACAAACAATTCTGCGGAAATATCACCTGGCTTTATACCGGATAGATCGACCGTACAATCTTTGCCAGCCTGCTTTAAAACCAATGGCTTGTTGCAACCTAAAATACTTACTGTTGCTCCCGCAGCAGCTTTAAAATCCCGCAGCCGTAATTGGGGAGCATAGCTTGACACTTCACAATAAAGGTCTTTTCCTTTGGTGGTAAAAAAGTTTTCTATATGCGCATACTCAGTGCTTGGCTTTATTTGGTCGTTAATACTGTAGCCCGACATAAAGGCCTGCCCTTTCTTTTCCCTCATTTTTCCCAGGCTCCATTGATACGGTTTTTTATAAGCCTTGGTGCCGTAGATAGCCTCACCATTGGTTTGCAGCCAGGTGCCTATATCGGCAAGGCGTTGCTGCATAATTACCGGTATGCGACCATCGGCTGTTGGGCCTATATCCAGCAGCAAATTACCTCCTCTGGATACGATATCTATTAGCATCAAAATAAGGTCGTGGCTGTTTTTATAATCTTCCAGTTTTTCGTTTCGGTTGTAGCCATACGAGTGCCCTATGCCCTGGCTTTCTTCCCATGTTACGCTGGCATCCATGCCGCTTCCATACTCGGATGTAGTGTATGTTGCGCCGGTATGCTTCTCCCTTGTGTTGTTACCCCAACGGTCATCCACCACTATTTCTTTTGCCACCGGCGATTGGTTGAAAAGCCAGGCCAGCAACTCTTCGCTTTTCCATGCCGTATCGGATAATTCCCATTCGCCATCAGAGAAAATAATGGATGGCTTATATTTAGTTACCAGGTCTTTAAACTGTGGTATCATGTGCTCTGACACAAAACGTTTTTTATCGCTCAACCATAAAGGGTTGAACCATTCATACAAGGAATAGTAATAGCCCATCTTTAAGCCGGCAGCCCTTACGGCGGTAGTGAGGTCGCCGAGTACATCTCGTTTAGGCGTGCCTGTTACAGCGTTCCATGGGTGGCCCCAGTCACGGTCTGCCTCGGCACTGTTCCATAAGCAATAGCCTTCATGGTGCTTGGCGGTTAGCACCACATATTTAGCACCCGATTTTTTAAAAACTTCTGCCCATGCCTGTGGGTCGAACATCTCTCCCTTGAACTGTTTTTCAAATTGCGGGTATTGAAAATCTGCCCCATAATCCTTATCATGAAAAGCAACAAAATCTTTTTGCTTTGCGTTTAGCTGGTACCAGTACCACTCTGCATAACTTAGCCCGCTATTAGGTATTACGGGTGCATAAGATGGCACCGAGTACACCCCCCAATGGATGAAAATACCAAACTTATCCTGCTGGAACCATTGCGGCATTTTACGGGTATTGAGCGATGCCCAATTAGGTGCAAACTGTTGTGCAGATGCGATACAAAAAGAGCACAGCATTAAAAAAAGTAAGCTTATTTTTTTCATCTTATACTATTTAATCGTGGCTATTTAAAAATGCCTATTCCGTTTGTTGCCTTTTGAATCTACCACTTGTACCGATTGTACTAACCCGTTTATTTTTATTGCCCTGGCAGATTGCGACAGGTAACCGCCGCCATAATAAAATTCTTGCCTGGCCGCATGCCCATCTTTAAAAGTGATAATTGCATAAGCATCCAGCGGAGCTGCATAAAATATTTTTGTTGCTGATTTTTTTGACGGGCATATTATTTTTAGGCTGTCAGCATTTGCAGCGGCGATAATAACCGAGTTGCCTTTAGCATCATATAAATTGGCAAGCCCTCTAATATCCCCGCTTAAGAACAGCCCGCTTTTTTGTGGTGGAACTGCGGCAAAATTTCCTTTCCCATCACCCTTCAGCAATACGCCCAAAGACGCGTCCATCCAACCGTACACCACATCGGTAGCGTGCGAGTTGCCTGCTACTATTAAATCCATATTACCATCCTCATCATAATCTGTTGCCAGTATACCATTGATGCAGGATAATTGTGCTTCTACAGGCAAAGGCCTTATGGCAAACTTTCCACCACCTTTATTTTCAAGGATACAATTATCAAAAATATCTGCCTTAAAATGAGTTGCTTTTGACAATGCTTCGGGCTTGAAAATATCCTCTAAAGTTGCTTTGCTAAACAAGTCATAATTCCAGAATTGCTTTTTTAAGCCCGGCATCACCCTAAAAAGATCATCCCTAAAAGCAAACGGGAAACGTTTTTTCTCTCCAGTCTCATCCATAATATAACAGGACATTACAGGCTGCTTTTTTCCATTACCGGCAAAGTCTGCATAAAACAATTCTATAGGTTTTTTTGGTGTTGGCTTATAATCTATATTAGTGCCCATATTACCAACAATATAATCTATGTCGCCATCATTATCTATATCTACCGGGTAAATACTGGTCCACCAGCCATTCGTATTTTCCAGGCCTGATTGCTTGCTTACATTAACTAGTTTCCCCTTTTCGTTTTTAAAGAAAGTAGGAGGCATCCACTCGCCCACGACTATCAAATCCACCCATCCATCATTATCGAAATCGCTCCATACGGCGGATGTTACCATGCCGATATCCATCAATCCCGGCGCTACTTCTTTGGTTACATCTACAAACTTTCCCTTTTCGTTCCTAAACAAATAACTGCGTGGCGATACAGGGTAAGCGCCTGGCGAATTGCTTCCCGCCCTAAACAAATCTATGTCGCCATCTTTATCAAAATCTGCCCCCACTACACAGCTTCCGCTGGATATTGTTTGCGGCAATGCCTGTTCATCTTTTGTAAAATTACCTTTGCCGTCATTAAGGTAAAGCCTGTCCTGGTAGGCATTTGGCTGGTTTTTAAATTCGTTGCCGCCACTAACTACGTATAAATCCTGGTCGCCATCACTATCCGCATCAAAAAATAAAGCGCCCATGTCTTCATACTTTGCATCTTGCAGGTTTATCTTTTTTTGAGTGAATTTGCCTGTGCCTGCGGGTGTAAATAAGGTACCTTCGTTACCTGCCGAACCACCTATAAAGAAGGCGTCCGCATCATTTCCATTTATTTTGCCAACAGCAATGCCAGGCCCTTTTTTTGAATACATTTTGGGCAGCAAAGATTCCTCGTTAAAATCATTATACTCATTTTCTACCTGCTTGTAATGAACATCATACTGGTTGTTGGCATTAGTGAATAATGGCTGTTCAATAAACGTAGCAAATTGATTTTCAGTTGAATTTCTATAGTCAATTTTTATCTGCTGGTTAGCCTTTATATTTTTGATCACCTGTTTCCTGCCATCTGCCCACATAACAACAAGCGAATCAATCATTGAATGTTTGCCGGTGCCAAAAGATAAGGGCATATCCATGCTGGAAAGATAACCTTTTACAGGAGAGACGTAAGCATAACTTTTATCGGCACCATAAAATAAATTGATAGTAGCACCAATGCCATTTACATTTTTACTACTGCCTTTTAGCGCAACCTGCAGGTAATTATTTTTCTCTTTTTTATTGCTTGCTGTATTTTCATACACCGATGCTTCTTCATTAATATTATTGGTAATGATATCTAAGTCGCCATCATTGTCTAAATCAACATAAGCAGCTCCATTGGAATAAGAAACGTTTTTTAAGCCCCATTTATCGGTTACATCATCAAAGCCCAACCGGCTATTATTTTTAAACATGTAATTAGATACATGGATGCCTTTGAGTTTGCCCAGCATCTCCCTGGTACTTTTTATTTTATCCGCAACCGTGCCAAAAGTATTGTTATCAGCATTATAGCTTAAAAAATCAAGGTCGGTTATATTCTTGGCAAAACCGTTGGTGACGTAGCTATCACGCCAGCCATCATTGTCAAAATCAGCCAGTAGTACGCTCCAGCTCCAATCAGTTGCATTTACGCCCGCCATTTGCGCAATGTCAGAAAAGTAAGTAGTACCATCTGCGGCAGTACCCTGGTTTAGCTGCAAAGTGTTGCGCATGTATTCATCTACATAACCCGCTTTTTGTCGCAACGCAAAGTTTTCATTATCAGCCCTGGCTATCATTGTTTTCCTTCTTTCATTATTTTGCGGCAGCATATCCATAACCATAATATCTGGCTTGGCATCGTTGTTGATATCAGCTACATCTACCCCCATGCCGTTATATGTTTGGTGGCGCATGCTTTGTGCGGCACACTCTTTAAAAGTTTTATTTTTTTGGTTGATGAGCAGCTGGTCATTGGGCATAAAATCATTTGAGGCATACACATCTGGCCAGCCATCCCCATTAAAATCAGCGATAGACAACCCAAGCCCATACCCTTCTTCGGTAATGCCTGCTTGCTTTGATACATCTTTATACATTGGATGCCCTGCAGAGTCGCCCACATTCTCATATAAACGGTCCACCGTACGCCCTCTTGTTATCGGGTAAGCGGCAGGGTTTACAAATGTTTTTTCTACGCCATCTACGTCGTTCGTTAGCAGGTACATATCTAAATCCCCATCATGATCGTAATCAAAAAAGGCAGATTGTATACAGAAAGAACTATCGTTTAACCCGTAAGCCGAGGCTTCTTCTTTAAAAGAAACAGCACCATTTTTTACGCCCTGGTTGATGAACAGCAGGTTGTGGTGCGTATGTTTATTATTAGGGCCGGCGACGTTCAGGTATATATCCAGCCAGCCATCATTATTAATATCCACAACAGATACGCCCATTATCCAATCGCTTGTAGATACACCGGCAGCCTGGGTTACATCTTCAAACCGCAGCTTGCCCTTATTAAGGTACAGCTTTGATGAAACCATATTGCCGGTAAAAAAAACATCCTGCAGCCCATCATTATTAAAATCACCAATGCCTACGCCGCCGCCATTGTAACAATAATAATAGCTGAGGATATTTATAGAATCGTTCTCTGTAATAGTATTAGAAAACTTGATACCGGTAGTGGCAGACGTTAGCTTTGTAAAAAGCACAGCTTCCTTATTTTTACAAGTACATAAAAAAAACAGCGGCGCAAGTACCCAACAAAAATGCAGTAATTTATTTTTCATGATATTACGACGAGGCATTGTTGAATGTACCAAAAAAGCGTCAATAAAACGTATGCCGAAAGTTTATTGCAACACCAGTTCTACCACAGGTATTTCGTACCCAGGCTTTTTTTGTGGTACAGATAAAATGATATCATCTCCCCGCACTTTATA
>JAYVUJ010000510.1:0-3409 GCA_043788035.1 Ferruginibacter sp.
ATTAACGTTTTTATTACACACAAATGGCAGAAACAGTTTCGCATTGCACCAGCAATTTAAAATAACTATTTACCGCCTTTAATCCTGTAACCAAACTTCATCCCAAATTGCAGGCTAGGGTAAGTGCCATTTTCAAAAAGATTAATAAATTCCCTAAAACCATTATTGCCGTTATAGCTTATGGAGAAACCCTGCGGCAAATTTTTAGCTGTAAAGCTTTTTGTACGAAACCCAAGCCCTGTAAAAACGTCCAGCATCCACCTGTTTTGGGTGCCCAAATAAAATTCATTCCCAAAAAGGAGGTTAAGGCCATATACTACTTTCTGTTCCTTATAATTTACAAATTGCGAAAAAGAAGGCTGTCCGTTACTGCCTCCCTGAAATAGCCACTCTTCTTTTTTATCGATGGTTTTTTTAATAAGCCCTTGTAAAGAAATATACATGCCTTGAGCTACCACCCTTTTATACTTCCCCAAAAAATATTTTACTTCGGGCTTAAACTTATACCCGCTGTATGGAGAATAGCCACCATCATTTACTCTATAATTTTTTTTGGCTACAAAAAAACCAGCGTCTAAAGCAAAGCTAAAATGACGGTTTTTTTTGTATAAAAATGTAGCACCTATAGGTACTTCCGGCTCCATCCATGTTAGCGGGTTGTATTGCACCCAAAAAGTATTATCCGTTCCTACCAAGGGCCTGCTTTTTTTATGCGCACGCTGCCCAGCAACATCTTTAGAAAACATACACAATACAAAAAAGCCAAACCATAAAGCATAGTTTTTAAATTGCTGCATTGGTTAACTGTTAAGTACTTTTTTAATAAATTTTATGTTGGCAATATGGCTGATATCATACAAAGCAATGCCATCGGTTACATAACAAATTAGTAGGTCCTTGTAAGGTATAACATCCCTAAAGTCGCTACCGGTAATGGTTTGTATGGTTACCGGTACAGGTATATTATGTACGTTTATTACTGATAACCCATTAATACCGCGGCAAACAAACAGCGTACTATCCTGCAAGCCTAACCCATAAGGCGTAACAAGGTTAAGTATTAATACCAATGCGGGATGTAGCACATCTGTAATTGAATAAAAATAAACCCCATCAGCTGGCGAACCACATGCAGACCCGCTTCGTAACGTAACAAACGCAGCCGTATCGTTAGCCACTACAGGGTCGCAGCTACGCACATGTGTTGCGGCACCCCAATATTTTGGTGCTGCAGGGTTATCGATTGTGTAAATAAACATGCCTGATTGCGAGCCAATAAAAAGCGTGTTTTTATAAGGATAAATAGTTTCAATGTTGCCGCCAACTTCCACTGTGTTTTTTAGTACCGGGTTGGATGCATTGGAAACGTCGTACGTTTTTAAATTTGTATTTTCTACCACATACAAATAATTTCCCGCCAGGGTAAAACGTGCCAGGGAGCCACCGGTACCGTTTGGCGAAATAGCGCTGTTGGTATTTTCAACCAAAGCTTTATCGCAACTGGTTAAAATAACAATCGTAAAAAAGAGTAATAAATATCGCATAAAAGTAAATTTAATTGCTGCATTTTGGGTTATTGATGGAGTCTTTTATCCAACCTATCACAACGCCCTTTTTGTTATCGGCACACTCAAAATAACCGCCACCAGCCGGAGGCACCTGCAATGAATTGGTACTATAAAAAGCATTGCGTATCCTGCTTGCTTCTTTTACTTTTGCAATGTCTGTTATGTCCACCGTAACAAGGTCGTTGTAATTATTGCTGTATAAAAAGTTGCCTTTAATAGCAATTTCCTGGCTGCCTTTAATTTTTATAAAGCCCACCCTTGCTGCATTTGCGGGGTTTGTGTTATCAATGATATGTACGCCTTCGCCGACTTCATTTTGAAAAATAAAATTATCTTTTACATAAATTTTACCTGCCTTCACCACCGCATGCGCAGGCTTATTTTCAATAATAAATAAATCTGCAGCGGTACTATATACAGGCTTATACCCATAAATCTTACCCACAAGCCCATCGGTTTTTTCGGGTTTGCACGCATATAAAAGGGCAACAATAAACAACAAGGAAAAGTAGAGGCAGCGTTTCATTATGTGCATTTATAAGGAAGATGATAGTAAGCTGATTTATGCAGCCCTAACAAAAACTTTATTATAAATTACAATTTGATAGCAATTTTACAAGAAGATAATAATATAATTAGCGGTGAAAAATTTGTTATGGCGTACCCCAAGCCGCTGCGGCAAGGGGCCGGGCTATTTGCTACAATCTTTTTTGCGGGCGGTCCGACAAAAAAGGATTTTCGCTACTATCCCTCAATCAGGGCCCATTCAAACAGTAAAAGTATTATCTGAGCCGCAATAGTTAAATTTATTAAATATTCAACCCTCCGCAAACACTAATAACCTGTCCGGAAACATAGCTGCCCAATTCGCTGGCCAAAAATAAAGTAGCATTGGCAATATCTTCTGTAGTGCCAAACCTGCCCAGTGGTATAGTAGCCTTGTATTTATCAGCGCCTTCGCCCTCTTTTAAATAACTCGTCATATCTGTTTCAACAAAACCAGGCGCAATAGCATTGCAACGAATATTGCGGCTGCCTAACTCTTTAGCTATGCTTTTTGTAAAGCCTATTACCCCAGCTTTGCTGGCAGCATAACTGCTTTGCCCTGCATTGCCCATTTCGCCAATAATACTGCTCATATTAATAATGCTGCCGCTCTTTGCTTTCATCATCGGCCTAATAACCTGCTTGGTCATATTAAATATGCTCTTTAAATTTATCTGCATCACATCGTCCCATTGTTCAGGCGTCATGCGAAGCAGTAAATTATCTTTTGATATGCCGGCATTGTTTACGCAAATATCTATCTGCCCAAATTCTTTCAATACATCGCCCACAAAAATTTCGCAGGCTGCATAATCGCCTGCATTGGTTTGATAAGCTTTTGCTTTAACACCCAGCGCTATAATTTTTTCTTCCAGCGCTTTTGCTTTTTCACTACTACTATCACTAACATAAGTAAATGCAATGGCTGCGCCCTGCTCTGCTAATTTTAAGGCAATGCCTTCGCCTATTCCACGTGCTGCACCAGTTACAATGGCTACTTTTCCTGCTAATAATTTCATGCGCTTATTTTAAGTTGGCAACAAAAGTAAATAAATCAACGCTATTTTTTATTTTAAGCCCTAACTCCGCCCAAATTTACCCCGTCTAATTATATATTTTAAAAAAACGCAGTGCAGCTTATTGTTATTACGTTTTTTTTAACTTAATTCAAGACAACCTCATTATGTCTTTTATGTATCTTCCTCAATGGGTCTTACAATTCAAAGAATCTAAGACAGAAATTAAATTTATTAAAGGCGGCTATTAAAAATATGGTAACTATTCAGTCTTAAAAG
>JAYVUJ010000511.1:0-7581 GCA_043788035.1 Ferruginibacter sp.
TTCTTACAAATGGGTTTTATCAGACCGCACAATCCAAAAAGAAACTTCTTTTGGATGGAGGATGACAGTTTCAACAGAAAAACAAAATAAAAATGGAAAATATTATCAGCTAAGTATATTAATCGTAAATAATCAAGAAAAAAACAAGCTATCAAACGCCCACGTTTATGAATTTGCAGATAAAGTTTTAGCTTCTGGCGAATATTATAGTGTTAAAGATTTGCAATTTGATAGAAAGACCGTCTTTAAAAATGACTTTTACTTAAACTGCTGGAATGAACAAAGTATAAAAAATAAAAACGGAATGTATAATATTAACACCGCAGAAACTGAAGATTGAAAACACTTTAAATCACCGAGTCAATATATTTATAGCTGTCTTTTTATGATAAATTGCTTACCAATGCAGGTTATTTTTTCTCTGTGGCTGGTTTAGTTTCAACTTGAAAGGCTTACTCCCGCTGATTGGTGTTAGCTAAATTTGCCTTTTACAAACCCACCAAGGAAACAGCTCGTTTTTAAGGTTGTTTTATATTAATATTTCAACAACAAAAAACAACTCTACAAATAATAACATAAATAATAGTATCTCGTTAATTGTCTTTTTAATTATCCATAGCAAAGTTGTAGATACTACTAATAGAATCATTGAAACTGTTACTATCACTGAGCCAACTGTTCTATCCATTATGCTGGTAACGTAATGATGATGGTAAGTACCTTCAATAATATCAAGGCTGACTGGCTTATTTGTAAAAAATCCTTTATTAATTGTAAGTCTACAAGTGTCGGAAATATTATAATTTCCATCTTCGGGTAAAGGTATTTTTAATCCGGATTTTGTGTTGAGGTAAAAAATGTTCCAATTGGTGTGGCTACTGTATTCAGTTTCAACTGTAAAATTATCTATGCTATCTTTTGTATCGTATTTCTGTAAAAAAAATGCATCACTTACCAATAAAATAAAAACAATAAATACTAAACAGAAAATTATTTTTTGCCAGGTGTAGGAAAGACGAGATTTTATCATTGCCCGTAGGTTGAAAATAAAGTATGTTCAAAATATTATCTAAATTTAGTAGAAATAACGATAGCCGATTACCTAAATCATTTTAAGTCATTGTATTATACAAACAAACCTTTAATCGGCAACAGTAAAAATAACCCTTCCTAAATGCAAGAAATTTTTAGACTACCCGGTCGAGCGAAAATAAGATGGGCAAGTGCAACTTATCCTTTTACTAATTTATTTGTAATTAAAAATATTTTAAAAATAAATGCTTCTATAGTGAGCAACCTAATATTTCGTCCGACAGATATTATTTCTATTGAGCCATAAATACAGTCTGGGTTTTTAGGGCAAGGGATTAAGATTAACCATGGGGTAAAAAAATACAATGCCATCGTTATTTTTTGGACATTTAAAAAGCCAGGCTTTGTGATTGATGAGATTAAAAAACAGGCTTCCTTGATAATTTAAATAATAGCGCTGATACTGCCCTTACAAAAATGCAGGAACAAGGAAGTTTCCCTATAAAAAGATTAGTAGCAATATTATTTGTAATGTTGTGGAACTTACTTTTTTTATCAGATAAAATACTTTTCTTTCTCAAAACTAAAAAAATAGATACTTCATTTGGATTGGGTACACAGCTTGCCCTTGGCATGTTTTTATTAACAGCTACCGTTGTGTTGATTTCAAAAGAATTTAGGACGGTTATTTTAAAAGAAGGCAGAAAACTTAATGATATAAAAAAGTTTCTTTACCTTATTATCTTAATTACTGGAATATTTTTATAGTCGGTATTGTAAGTACCAGTAGTAGATAACAGATTTTAAATAGTTTTTTTTATCGATATTGTTATAAAAGATCCATGAAAAAAAAATGTACAAATATGCGACGCCTATGAAGCTGTACATAGCTATGTATTAGCTGGGGCAACACTGTATTACCGGCTAATTATTCACTGGATGATTGATAAGTACGTAGCGTACACAACCAGCTGAATTGTTAACTGAATTTAAATGGGCGGAAAGGAAATGTTTGCTTTGTAAAAAGGAACGCCGTACCTGCAAATGCAGATGGAATTTAGCTTTGCTACACTTAACTTTACACCTTACTGTATAATATTTTACAGCAACACCATTAACTTTTAGCAGCCATGCAAATAGAAAAGTCAAAGAATATTATTAACTCGATGGATCCTTTCCACAGGGTAGGCACTAGCCTGATACTTACAATAATAACTTATTTTTTTGTACGTAAAATATCATACAATGGCTTAATGATAGGCACTATGTTGTGGGATGTATTTACGCTTAGCTACGTGATACTTAGCTGGGTAGTTTTTTTAACCAGTCCCGTACACCAGATGAAAGAAAATGCTGCTAAAGAAGATGGTGGCAGGTTCTTTGTTTTTTTAGTAATTGTTATTTCATCTTTCGCCAGCATGATAACAGTTACAATGCTGATAGTATCAAAAGATACCGCCAATATTGATAAAAATATTTATTTGCCCGTCATAGTTTCAGGAATTTTACTGTCGTGGATAATGGTGCACTCTACATTTGTATTTCATTATGCCCGTTTATATTATGATACGGATGATGATAGTGGCAAAATAAAAGGCGGGCTTGATTTTCCTGGTTGCGAAAACCCTGATTATATAGATTTTGCCTATTTTTCTTTTATTATCGGGATGACGTTCCAGGTTTCTGACGTACAGATTTCCAGCCGCGTAATGCGCCGAAAAGCACTGGTACATAGCCTGCTGGCATTTGCACTAAATACTTTTGTTGTAGCGCTTACCATTAATTTAATTGCCGGGCTTAAAAGTTAGCACACCATTACTTTTTTTTAAACCATTCCATATCAATAAATAAAGTTACAGCATGAAAAAAATTAGCTTGTTTTGTATAAGCAGCTGCATGGTACTTTGCAGCAATGCACAGTTTGCTTATAATACCAATAACCTGGTTGATTTGATAAACCCTTTGATGGGTACAGACAGTAAGCCAAGCCTTAGCAATGGAAACACCTACCCTTGTATTGCGGTACCATGGGGCATGAATTTTTGGACGCCGCAAACAGGCAACATGGGTGACGGATGGCAATACACTTACAATGCAGATAAAATAAACGGCTTTAAACAAACGCACCAGCCTTCGCCCTGGATGAATGATTATGGCCAGTTTGCTATTATGCCGGTTACCGGAAAGGTGCGTTTTACACAAGCTGACAGGGCTAGCTGGTTTTCACATAAAGCAGAAACGGTTACGCCTTACTATTATAGCGTGTATTTGGCAGACCATGATGTTACTACAGAAATTACCCCCACGGAACGAGCGGCAAGCTTTCGGTTTACATTCCCTAAAACAGATAGTTCTTTTGTTGTGATTGATGCATTTGACAAAGGGTCTTATATAAAAATTATTCCTGCAGAGAAAAAAATAATTGGGTACAGCACAAAGTATAGCCATGGTAAGATGCCGGGCTTTAAAAATTATTTTGTGTTGAAGTTTGATAAAGAATTTACCATTGCGCATACCTGGCATGGCCAATTTTTAGCAAAAGATACAATTGAATACCAGGCAGACCATGTTGGTGCCATCGTTGGCTTTGCTACTAAAAAAGGCGAGCAGGTAAATGTTAGTGTTGCCTCGTCTTTTATAAGCTTTGGCCAGGCTGATATTAACTTACAAGAAATTGGCAATGATAATTTTGAGGCAGTAAAAGCCAAAGCTAAAAGTACCTGGAACAAAACGTTAAGCTGTGTACAGGCAGAAGGCGGCTCGGTTGACCAGTTGCGTACTTTTTATAGCTGCTTATACCGTGCATTATTTTTTCCCAATAAATTATACGAGATAGATGCTGCTGGTAAAATAGTGCATTACAGCCCGTACAATGGCAAAGTACTGCCAGGCTATATGTTTGCTGGTACTGGCTTTTGGGATACTTTTCGTGCGCTATATCCTTTTCTTAATTTAGTTTATCCGGGTATTAATAAAGAGATGCAGCAAGGATTGATCAATGATTATAAAGAAGGTGGTTGGTTACCAGAGTGGAGCAGCCCTGGCTATGCAGATGTTATGATAGGCAATAACTCAGCCTCTGTAGTAAGCGATGCCTACATAAAAGGCATGCGTGATTATGACGTAAATACATTGTACGATGCATTGGTACATGGCGCCAACAACGAAGGCCCAATAAATGCTGTAGGCCGCAAGGGTGTTGGTTATTATAACAAGCTTGGCTACGTGCCATACAATGTAAACGTAAATGAAAACGCTGCCCGTACCTTAGAATATGCGTACGATGATTTTACTATTTATCAGTTAGGAAAAGCATTGGGCAAGCCTGCATCAGAAATTGATTTGTATGCTAAACGCTCTATGAATTATAAAAATTTATTTGACCCTGCAGTTAAATTGATGCATGCTAAAAATGAAGATGGCAGTTTTGCCGCCAACTTTAACCCGTTTAAATGGGGCGATGCTTTTACAGAAGGAAACAGCTGGCATTATAGCTGGAGTGTTTTTCATGATATTGCAGGCCTTAGCGATTTAATGGGCGGTCGAAAAAATTTTGTACAAATGCTGGATACCATTTTTACATTGCCACCAATATTTGATGAAAGTGCCTACGGCGGCGTTATACATGAGATACGTGAAATGCAGATAGCCAATATGGGTCAATACGCACACGGCAACCAGCCAATACAACACATGATTTATTTGTACAACTACGCAGGCGAGCCATGGAAAACACAATACTGGGCAAGAGAAGCGATGGACAGGTTATATAAAGCAACGCCAGATGGTTATTGTGGCGACGAAGACAATGGGCAAACATCTGCATGGTATGTATTTTCCGCCATGGGGTTTTATCCTGTTTGTCCGGCTACAGACCAATATGTTTTGGGCGCACCATTGTTTAAAAAGATAACGATCAATTTAGCGAACGGCAAAAAATTTGTGATTAATGCACCTAACAATAACGCTGCTAACAGGTATGTAGAAAAGGCTAGCCTAAATGGAGCCGCTTATGGTAAAAACTGGTTAGCCCACACGGATATTTTAAAGGGTGGAACTTTTACTGTTGATATGCGTGCCACGCCGAATAAAAGCAAGGGCATTTCGGCAACAGATTATCCTTATTCTTTTTCAACAGATAAGACGAGCCCAGTTTATAAAAAATAATATAATGCTGTTAATGCAAGTGCTTTAACTTTTTTATAAACTAATAAGTTAAAATAGCCAACTAATCCTTAACTGCATTAAAAATAATTTAACTCATTTAAGTTTCAATATTAATTAGCTGATGAAAAACGTTTTACTGCCAGCTTTGTTGGTATTTTCTTTATATACTTTCAGCCAGGGCAAAAAAGAAAACCATGTACAGTACGTAAAACCTATTATCGGCACGCAACGTATGGGGCACGTGTACCCTGGTGCTACCGTGCCTTTTGGTATGGTGCAGTTAAGCCCTGATACAGATACGATACCTTACGAAACCAACGGCAAATACAATGGCGATATGTATAAATATTGTGCCGGTTATCAATACGACGACAAGACGATAGTTGGTTTTAGCCACACTCATTTTAGCGGCACCGGGCATGCGGATTTGGGCGATTTTTTAATTATGCCGACAACAGGCGAACTGAAGATGAACCCTGGTGTATCGAATGTTCCGCATAGTGGTTTCCGTTCTGCATTTTCGCATGAGAATGAAACTGCTGCGGCAGATTATTATAAAGTAACCCTGGATGATTATAACATTACGGCTGAGCTTACGGCTACTAACCGTGTTGGTTTTCACCAATATACTTTTCCGGCAACAAGCCAGGCGCATATTATATTGGATATGATGAGCGGTATTTATAATTATGAAGATAAAAATATTTGGACCTTTGTACGGGTAGAAAATGATTCATTGATTACAGGCTACCGCCAAACAAGTGGCTGGGCAAGAACGAGGACGGTTTATTTTGCTATGTCTTTTTCAAAGCCTTTTATACAATATGGCACAAAAGATAATTCTAAAAGGGAAGCGTACCATGGCTTTTGGGGTAAGTTTGACCAGCGCAAGAATTTTCCAGAGATCGCCGGGCGGCAAATAAGGATGTACTTTGATTTTAAGACAGTTGCTGAAGAAAAGATAAAGATAAAGTTTGCGCTTTCTCCTGTAAGTACAATAAACGCAGTAAACAACATGCATGCAGAAGCGCCAGGCTGGGATTTTGACGCCATCAAAGCAAGGGGCCAGGCGTTATGGAACAAAGAATTGGATAAGGTTGACATAACTGCCCGGCAGGAAGAAAAGGAAAACTTTTATACAGCCATGTACCATGCATTCATCAGCCCAACAACTTATATGGATGTAAATGGCGACTACAAAGGGCTTGACCAGAACACCCATACCGCAAAAGGATTTTCAAATTATACCACTTTTTCTTTGTGGGATACTTACCGTGCGTTACATCCCTTATTCAACATTTTGCAGACAAAACGGACTGCCGATATGGTACAATCGATGCTGGCACATTATAACCAAAGCACTTTAAAATTGCTGCCGGTGTGGAGCAACTCTGCCAATGATAATTGGTGCATGAGCGGCTACCATAGTGTATCGGTAATTGCAGATGCTATAATAAAAGGCAATGCCCCGGGCGTTGATGCCAGCAAAGCACTAGATGCATGCGTAGCAACCGCAACCCATAGAAGCTATGATGGTATAGGCTTGTATATGGATATGGGTTATGTGCCGGTAGATAAAAATGGCGTGGGTTCATCTAACACATTAGAGTATGCGTATGATGATTGGTGCATAGCACAGCTGGCAAAGAAACTTGGGCGTACAGAAATTTATAAAATATTCCTAAAACGCTCAGAGAATTATAAGAATGTTTTTGATGCAAGCAAAGGCTTTATGAATGCACGTATGAGCGATGGAAGCTTTAAAAAAGACTTTGATCCGTTAAGCACAAACGGACAAGGATTTATAGAAGGCAATAGCTGGAATTATAGTTTATGCGTGCCACATGCACCGGAACAATTAATTAGTTTGATGGGGGGCAAGCAACAATTTATCCAACACCTCGATTCGTTGTTTACCATGCAATTGCCGGATGCATTTTTTGCAGAAACAGAAGATATTACGCGTGATGGTATCATTGGTGGTTATGTGCATGGCAACGAACCTTCGCACCATATTGCGTACTTATATAACTGGGCAGGTGCTGCCTGGAAAACACAGGAAAGGATACGGATGATATTAAAAATGCAATATAAAGCTGCACCGGATGGCTTGGGTGGCAATGATGATGCAGGGCAAATGAGCGCCTGGTATATATTTAGCAGCCTTGGTTTTTATCCTGTTGCTCCTGGTTCTACAGATTACTCAATTGGCAGCCCTGCTGTTGATGGTGCTATATTAAATTTAGAGAACGGCAAGAAGTTTATTATTGAAGTCAATAACCAGGGCGATAAAAATGTGTACATAAAAAAGATAGTATTAAATGGCAAACCGTTAGCAGGCTTTACTATTAAGCATGCAGATATAATGGCTGGTGGCAAGAT